>NZ_JAVIMT010000017.1:0-203893 GCF_031196675.1 Acinetobacter sp. 148
CTTGATCGGATACTCAAGCACATAGTCTTTACCATTAATATGACGGGTTTCTTTGCCTTCAGCTAAAAGTGTTCCAAAGCCAGTTGGGGTAAACACCGCCCCAAGACCCATACCAGCTGCCTGAATACGGCACGCCAGATTGCCTTGCGGTACCAGTTCAAGTTCAACCTTTCCGGCACGGTACAGTTCATCAAACACATAAGAGTCAGACTGACGTGGGAAAGAGCAAATCACTTTTTTAATTGAACCGGCTTTGAGCAGCTTAGCGAGACCATAATCGCCATTACCGGCATTGTTGCTCACAATGGTCAGGTCCTTAACGCCAAGTTCAATCAGACCGTCAATGAGTTCAGCGGGTTGTCCTGCGGTACCAAAACCACCAATCAGAATGGTTGCACCATCTTTAATCTGCGATAAAACCTCGCTTAGTGAGGACTTACTTTTGTCAATCATTAGACAACTCCATTGTGCTCATTGAAGAAGAGAGAGGTAAGAGATTTAGGCACACTGAGGCGAGAAGAATAGATAAATATTTCACTCAATCCCGAGTGTTTCCCTTAGATTTCCCTTTTAAACATTTTTGATAATTTTCAGATTTTGATCTAGTCAGCTATATATAGTTTTGTTCGATTTAGGATTTTTTTGTTCGACTATCGAACATTATCTAAGTAAATTACTTATTTAATCTTAGAAATACAAGTTGTAAAAAAATACTAATTATTTTGAATAGATATGTAGAAATACCATATTCACTTAGGCTATTTTATAGGTAAAAATTACCACCTATCCTGTATATAAAATCTTAATTTTGTGATTGTAAAATCAAGCGAGCAAGTTCTAAATCATCAGGGTAAGTAATTTTTATATTATCAGAACGCCCCATGACCACCTGTACATTCTCTCCTATAGATTCAAGTGCACTCGCCTCATCAGTAATAGTCAAATTATTTTTTAGCGCTGTTTCTATCGCTTTTTTAAGAATTCCAATTTTAGCAATTTGAGGAGTTTGAGCTTGCCACAACAGCTCTCGACTCACAGTTTTATCAATTTGCTGTTCCTGATTCACTTGTTTTAGCGTATCGCGTACCGGAATTGCCAAAATAGCACTCTGATTAGTCTCAATTGCATTTTTAACAAGAGTATTCAAACATTCAAAAGTCACACAAGGCCTTGCTGCATCATGTACTAATACCCAATCATCCTCATCCGCAATCTGTGATAGATAATTCAGCGCATTTAATACCGAGTGCACACGTTCAACGCCACCATTACAAAAATGCGCTTTATGCTTATCTTGAAAAGATAAAGTTGAGGCAAAAGTATCTTGTTTTCCAATTGCCAAAACATAACCCGTCAGCGGAAGCTGACTTAAACGCTTAACCGTATGTTCTATAACAGTAGCATCTTGAATATATTGGTATTGCTTTAATTCAGTTTTGGAAAACCGACTTCCTGAACCAGCCGCAGGGATAACTGCCCATAATTTAGTCTGGGATGTCTGGTGATGGAGGTGTCTCATTAGTTTCCAAATCTACTTTAGCGTTCGGGTCAATATAAATAGGTTTGTAATGGGTACTAATTGTACTCATTTGAACAAATGTCTCATGTGGCTTAACCAAACCTAGATCTAGGCGAGCATGCTCTTCTATCGCCTCCGTACCATTCTTTAGGTCGAAAACTTCAGCTGCCAAAATACGGTTTCGCTCTTTAAGCTCGTCATTTACTTCGGCTTGTTGTTGAATCTGCTGCATAAGCGCTTGATGAGGAAAATAACCACCCTCACCAAACCAAAACTGATATTGCAATATAGCCACTAAAACAATAACCAGTAGCAATATAAGTTTGCTTGAAGTGGAACGAAATACTTCTAACATAGCATTAAGAGCTTTAATTAAAAACTTTGATTAAGTTTTTGTATTGTATGACAATTTACAAGCAGCATGCAAAATTCCTGCAAAGTTCCTGCAAAACGATGAATGGTCATATTACTTTAAATTGACCATTGTGACATGTTTCATTTTGTCAAAATTCAACTCAATTGGAAAGGAAAATAATGTTTATGAACACAACTGCTTATAAATCAATCTATGCATATAAAAATACTTCTAATTAACAAAAAAAGTGTCTCAATAAATATAAAAAAGCTCTCCTGAAAGATATAAAGAAATAGATTCTCTGAACATAAAGACTATCTTCTTACCACCAATGACCAAAGTTTAAATATTGTATTACTTACAATGCTTGATTCCGGCCGTAGTTTTATTCAAGATGATAAATTAATAAAACAGAATTTTTTAAAATTTAATAGCTGTATCATCATTTTTTTCAAGCTCGGCCCTTCTATTCTATACATGAGATTTATATCTTTTAATTTCATATAACAATACACATATATCAATTTCTTAACCAATAACCACTTAAAAAGTATATTTTTTTTAATTTTATTCTGATATGAATTTTAAATGTATTTTTTATACATATTTAAACAAGTGAGAAAAAGATGGATCTTTCTAATATTCTTATAGGTGACACAACGTGGTCCTTTGTTTTAGAAATTTTGGTCCGTTGTACCATCATGTTTATCATTATCATTAGTTTTCTAAGGCTATCTGGTAAACGTGGTATTCGGCAACTCTCCTTATTTGAACTTGCCATTATTTTATGTTTAGGTTCTGCTGCTGGCGATCCTATGTTTACTAAGGATTTACCGATTGCCCATGCATTGATAGCTTTTATCGCTATTCTTTCTCTATATCGTCTTGTCACTTGGGGCATGGTAAAACATAAAAAAATTGAAGACTTATTAGAAGGAAAAGCGCTCTGTGTCGTTAAAGAAGGCCTTTTAGTCTACAAAGATTTCCAAAAACAGACCTATTCTCATGATGAGTTTTTTTCGGAAATGCGCCAACAAAACGTTGAACATTTAGGCCAAGTCAGAACAGCCCTGCTTGAATCAGATGGTATTCTGAGCTTGCTTTATTATGAGGATGAAGATGTCAAATGGGGACTTCCCTTATTCCCTGATGCTTATCGTAAAGCAGAAGTTCTTAAAATTAATACTTTTTATTCCTGTATGAAATGTGGCGAAACTAAAATTTTAAATAAGCTAGATCAAGAATGCTCTCGTTGTCATCACCACAGTTGGGCTGAATCTTTAAAAACCCGGCGCTTAGGGTAAATAAAAAAGTGCTATTTCTAACACTTAGAAATAGCACTTATATTTAAATATTAATTTTTCATCAATATTTAAATAAATAAAACTTTATTCAAAAGATTAGTTTAAACCTTTGAATTCAGCTTTACCGCGGTAAACCGCTTTAGTTAACTCTTCAATACGAAGCAATTGGTTATATTTAGAAACACGGTCAGAACGGCAAAGTGAACCAGTCTTAATTTGACCTGCTGCTGTACCTACTGCTAAATCAGCAATAGTTGAATCTTCTGTTTCACCAGAACGGTGAGAAATAACAGTAGTGTAACCATTTGCTTTAGCAAGGTAGATTGCATCTAAAGTTTCAGTCAATGTACCAATCTGGTTATATTTGATCAAAATTGAGTTACCAACTTTTTCATCAATACCACGTTGTAAAATCTTAGGATTAGTTACGAATAAATCGTCACCAACCAATTGGATTTTATCACCAAGAATTGAAGTTAAGTAACTCCAACCTTCCCAATCAGACTCATCCAAACCATCTTCAATAGAGATAATTGGATACTGCTTAACAAGACCAGCTAAGTAATCAGCAAATTGATTGCTTGTAAAAGACTTGTTGCCTTCACCTTCAAGAATATATTGACCATTCTTGTAGAATTCTGAAGATGCACAGTCAAGTGCAAGCATAATATCTGAACCAGCTTTATAACCAGTTTGCTCAATTGCTTGAAGAATTACTGTAATCGCTTCTTCATTTGAACGAAGGTTAGGCGCAAAACCACCTTCATCACCTACAGCTGTGTTCAAACCTTGTTTCTTAAGAACTGATTTCAAAGAATGGAATACTTCTGCACCAGCACGTAATGCTTCAGCGAATGAAGTGAAACCAACTGGCTCAATCATGAATTCTTGAATATCAACAGTGTTATCTGCGTGAGCACCACCGTTCAAAATGTTCATCATTGGTACAGGCATAGTCAAAGTAGTTTGACCACGTAAGTTAGCAATGTATTGGAACAATGGAAGTTTTTGTTCAGCTGCTGCTGCGTGAGCTGCTGCTAAAGATACCGCCAAAGTTGCATTAGCACCTAATTTAGATTTGTTTTCAGTGCCATCAAAAGCAATCATTTTTTCATCAAGCGCTTTTTGTTCAAAAACACTTTGACCAACAAGCAATTCATGAATTGAGCTATTTACATTCTGAACAGCAGTACGAACGCCTTTACCTAAGTAACGAGATTTGTCGCCGTCACGAAGTTCTAAAGCTTCACGAGAACCAGTTGAAGCACCAGATGGTGCACATGCACGACCAACCACCCCAGATTCTAAGATGACGTCTGCTTCGATGGTTGGGTTACCACGAGAGTCCAAAATTTCACGTGCACGAATGTCAACGATTTGGCTCATGAACAATTCCTCAGTTGAATGAATAACGCGATGCAAATTCCTGCATCAATGAGTATCTAACTTTTTGAATCCTTTAACTAAAGTATCCAATTCTTTTAGTTGTGCCAAGAATGGCTCAAGCTGTGACAAGCGCAATGCAGATGGTCCATCACATTTCGCTTTGTCTGGATCTGGATGAGACTCTAGGAATAATCCCGCTAAACCTGTTGCCATACCAGCACGTGCCAATGTTGTAATTTGAGCACGGCGACCACCAGCTGAATCCGAACGACCACCTGGAGTTTGTAAAGCATGAGTCACGTCAAAGAATACAGGTACATTCATTTCTTTCATGATGTCAAAGCCAAGCATGTCTACAACTAAATTGTTATAGCCAAATGCTGAGCCACGCTCACAAAGAATAAGTTTGTCATTTCCCGCTTCTAAACATTTATGCAAAATATGGCGCATTTCATGAGGAGCCAAGAACTGTGCTTTTTTAATGTTGATAATAGCTTGGGTTTTCGCCATTGCTTCAACAAGATCAGTTTGACGGCTTAAGAAAGCAGGAAGCTGGATAATATCAGCGACTTCGGCAACTGGCGCTGCCTGATATGGTTCGTGAACGTCGGTAATAATTGGTACATTAAAATGTTTTTTAATGTCGCCTAACCATTCAATACCTTTTTCAAGTCCAGGACCACGGAATGAATGCAAACTAGAACGGTTTGCTTTATCAAAACTCGCCTTAAATACATAAGGAATATCTAGGCGTTTACAAATATCAATATAAGTTTCAGCAATTTCAAAAGCTAAATCTTTTGACTCGAGTACGTTCATTCCGCCAAATAATACAAATGGCAAATGATTTGCCATTTGTATATCGCCTAAACGTACAACTTCTTGTGGTTTTAATTGTGACATTTAAACTTTCCCAGTTTATTTTAAAATCGCATTACTTACTTTTTTGATGCTGTGTTTTTGCAGCGTTAATAAAACTAGCAAATAATGGATGCCCATCACGTGGTGAACTTGTAAATTCCGGGTGGAATTGTACAGCAATAAACCAAGGATGTTCAGGAATTTCTACAGTTTCAACTAAATGTTGCGCTGAAGAATAACCAGAAATCTTCATGCCCGCTTGTTCAATCGCTTCAATGAAACGATTATTCATTTCATAACGGTGACGATGACGTTCGGTAATCTCAGCTTTTCCGTAGACTTCACGAGTTTTTGTGCCTTCAACCAATTCTGATTTTTGTGCACCTAAACGCATTGTTCCGCCTAAGTCAGACTCAAGGCTACGCTGTTGTAATTCACCGCGCTCATCTAACCATTCGGTAATTAAACCAATCAATGGATATTTTGTAGAGCGGTTAAATTCTGTAGAAGAAGCTTCTGGCATACCTGCAACATGGCGAGCATATTCAATAACAGCCAACTGCATACCCAAACAGATTCCCAAGAAAGGAATACCATTTTCACGTGCGTATTGAATAGCTTTCATTTTGCCTTCAGTACCACGCTCACCAAAACCACCAGGAACTAAAATCGCATCAGCTGTTTTCAAAGTAGAAACATCTTGACTTTCAAGCTCTTCAGCATTGACATAATCAATTTGTACTTTTACGCGATTTTTAATACCAGCATGTAACAATGCTTCGTTTACAGATTTATAAGCATCCGGTAATTCAACATACTTACCGACCATTGCTACACGTACTGTGTATTCCGGGTTAAGTAATGCTTCTACAACATTATCCCAATCAGTTAAGTCAGCTTCCGGTAAATCAGTAAAACCAAAACGTTCACAAATCAGGTCATCTACATTTTGCTCATAGAAGCCACGTGGAATTTGATAGATCGTTTTCGCATCTTTACACACGACAACCGCACGAGCTTCTACGTTCGTGAATAACGCGATCTTACGTTTAGTGTCAGCATCAACATCATACTCAGTACGACAGATAAGAATATCTGGCTGAATACCGATTGAAAGTAACTCTTTTACAGAGTGCTGAGTTGGTTTTGTTTTTAACTCCGCTGCTGACTTAATATATGGCAACAAAGTTAAATGCATAAGCATGGTACGTTTATGGCCCAGCTCAACCATTAACTGACGAACCGACTCCATAAACGGTAAAGATTCGATATCACCTACAGTACCACCGATCTCTACGATAGCAACATCATAGCCTTCGCCCGCGCGGAGTACACGTTCTTTAATATTGTCGGTAATATGAGGAATAACCTGAACTGTACCACCTAAGTAATCACCACGACGCTCTTTATTTAAAACGTCTTGATATACACGACCACTAGTGAAGTTGTTTAGTTTGGTCATTTTCGCGCGACGTAAGAAACGTTCGTAATAACCCAGATCCAGATCTGTTTCTGCACCATCTTCGGTAACAAAAACTTCACCATGCTGGAATGGGCTCATTGTCCCTGGATCGACATTAATATAAGGATCCATTTTAACCATTGTGACTTTTAAGCCACGAGCTTCCAAAAGTGCAGCAACAGAAGCAGCAGAAATACCTTTACCTAGCGATGAAACCACACCACCAGTGACAAAAATAAAATGGGTCATTAAGTTTCTCGTACAATCAAGCCGAAATCGGCCTACAATGTTTGGCAATTTTACTGTACTCTGCCCCTATAAAGCAAAGTCAAACCGCATCAATTCAAAGAACAATAAACAACTGGTTATTCTATCAGCATTTTTAATAAAAAATTAGCTCAATCTGACATGATTTTTTCATCGCTATTTACTGTTATAATGCCAATTCCTCAATTAAATGTTGTTTAGGGCAATGGCAAATAAAAAACTTTTAATCTGTGCTGCAATTGCGGCTGGACTATTGTTAACCGCATGCGTTAAAAAAGAGACACCGAAAGAAGAAGAGCAAGACAAGGTTGAAACTGCTGTTTCAGAACCTCAACCACAGAAGCCTGCAAAATTTGAATCTTTAGAGAGTGTAGATACTCAAGAAGCTCAAGTTCAAGAGCAACCACAAGTTGAAGTTCATCGTGAAGAAACTGCTAACACGACAACTGAAATTCGCCGTGAAACTCGTCCTGCGCGTTCTGATGAATCTTCACAGACACAAGTTGCTGAACAACCTAAATCTGAGACACTAAAAGTAGAACCTAAACCAGAAAAAAAATCTGAGCCTAAAGCTGAACCTAAACCGGAAAAAGCTCAGTCAAAACCAGCTGCTAAGGCAACTGAGCCTGCGAACACAGAAGATGATGCCGTTGCTGCTGCTATTGCTGCTGCAACACCAGCACTTAAGAACTAAGCTTCTGTTCAAGAATGCCCAAATTATTTTTTTAATTTGGGCATTTATATAAATAGTCATAATATAAATAAATTTAATTTTTATTACTTTTTGTCTTTAAAGCTCTCCTGTCTATCATTTTAGGACAATCTATTTTCAATCATTCGAAATTTATTGACTCCAATCTAGTCTGCTTATAATTTTTATTAACAAGTTCCTTTTTGGAACTTAATCTAAAAGAAGATTGGAGCAAGAAAATGAAAACAGCTTTAAACCGTACACCAGCCTCTTTTCCTGTCCGCCGCATGGACTACAATTTTGAAGATACTCCGCGCTATTGGTGCAATCATGAGCCTTCTCTCACCCACTATTTCACGGGTCTTTCAACTTTATTTCCTGAAGGTGAATCATACTTTGTTAGATCTGTCCGTGCTTTACGAGCTAAAGCTAAAGAGAATGAAATTCTAGACAGAGAAATAGGTGCATTTATTGGTCAAGAAGCAATGCATTCTAAAGAACATCATACTTTCCATGTCAGTGCACAACAATATGGTTTAAATCCAGAATCACTAGAGAAAGCTACAGGTATTGTTCTTAAAGCTATTGAGAAAGTTTTTAGTAAAAAATGGAATTTATTGGTAACTGTTGGATTAGAACACTATACAGCTGTTCTGGTAGTCAGCATGATGCAATCCGTGAATGAGCTTATGACCGACAACACTATTCGCAACTTATGGTTATGGCACAGTGTTGAAGAAACCGAGCATAAAGCTGTTGCATTCGATTTATATCAACACCTATATGGCAACGGATTAGATGCATATATTCCACGTGTTGCAGTTTTTACATTCAGTTTAGTTCTGATTACAGCCTTTTCAACTATTTACCATATTGTTCTAATGAAACGAGATAAGCAACTGACCAATTTCAGAACTTGGCGCAACTTTTTTAACTTTGCGAGCAAACAATATAAAGTGTTGATTCCTAAATTTCTTGAATACTACCGTTTTGATTTTCACCCCAACCAGACAGATGAAAAAGCTTTAGTTGCCGCTACAAAAGTAAAACTTGGAATAAGTGATAGATCACCCCTCTTATCTTAGAGTATAAAAAATAAAGCCCGAGATCTGGGCTTTATTTATATGCAAAGACTATCTATTTATTATGTTCAATTAAAAAATAATCAGCCATGAGACGTGCTGCCCACGATGTACTGCGCCATCCTTCATAAAATGCACAATGACTTCCTTTTTTCGTTGTCACCACAGCAACATTGCTCATCTGCTGAATTGGCTCTTTATATGGCTCTAAATTTTTAATAGAACATACAGGGTCATCTTCAGCATTCAAAATCATTAAAGGAATTTTAATATTTTCGAATACATAAATCGGGTTAATAGATTTACAGTAAGTTTCATAATCTTCAAAACCCGCCATTTCGAAGTATTCTTTTTCAAATTCTTCCAAATTGGTTGCTGATAAAACCCTCTCTAAAGATGCAATCTGACTCCATGTATTTTGGTACGGATAAATAAAATACTTGAAGAGCTTTTTAGTCATCATTTTACTGTAAAAAGGATGGACATTTTTAAAACCAATTTCCGTGTTATAGCCCGGACACATCGCAAACGCAGCTTTAAAAGGTGTGTCTTCGCCTTGTTCACCCAGATAACGAACTAGTAACCCCGTACCCGCCGAAGAACCTACCGCATATAGATCCGATGCCGGAAATAAACTTTGAATATGGTTAAGTTGTTCTTTTAAATCACTCGTAGAACCAAATAGAGAAATTTGTGGCACAGGCATCGGCAAACCTGCGTGACCACGGCGCAGGCATAATGCAATTCGCCAGCCTGTGTATTGATTTAAATCACGTACCAATTCACGCATACTCTCAGGTGTACCTGTAATGGTATGCATAATTACAACTGTTGGTGTATCTGGCGGTAAGTTATAGCCATACCAAGCAATTGCGGTAATACCACCATCACTCATCGTGAGTTGATCAATTCGATCATATGCCAACTTTATGGTCTGTTTTCTAATAAGATCAAAATAAAGTAAGTGAACATGACTATTTGTGAGCCAAGGCGTAGGACGATATTTCTGTTTAAGTTGTGGCAACTTATCCAAAATATCTTTTATTTTTCCTTGAGGATGATAATAAACTTTTGGATGCTCAGCGCCCAACACTAAATCGAACAGCTCCGAACTGAAATCTTTAATTTTATTAAAAACAAATATGCCCATATCCAATAACTACCTATGACTATGAGTTAAATGATTGCCGCACTATGGCTGCAACCTGCCGTCCCCAAACTACGTAAACTTCTTTACTTGGATGAAAACCGTCACTTGCCATAGGCAAGTTCATGGCTTGAAAAGTTTCAATATCATATTCAAGAAACTTAAAATGGCTTTGTGGTGCTAACCATTGTTGTAATTTTTGATTCATTTGCTCTGCATATTGCCCAAACAACCAAGCTAGTGGATTCGGTAAAGCCGGGAAATGTTGCATTGGAGGCACACCGGAAACGATAATCAACTTTGGCTGAAAACGTTTCTGTATATGCTCAAATAATTGCTTCTGTTGTTTAATCCATGATTTAGCAGAGGTCAACTTTGTGACATCATTTACACCAATAGATGTCACAATCACATCATACTTCTGCTCTTCTAAATGCTGCAAAGCATTAAAAACTTGTCGAGTTGTATCACCAGTTTTAGCATGAAGTTTCCACTGTAGGGAAAATTCATTTTGCAGTTCTTGAATAATAGCACCAGACAAGGCATCTTTCTGATTTTCTACACCAACACCCGCTGCGGCAGAATCCCCCAAAATAAGCAGAGATAAAGATTTACCTTGACCAGCTCTACCTTCTCGCTCACCTTTGGCTTCTGCTAAACGTGGTGTGTTCTTTCGAACTTTATGACCTTGTATGAATAATACTGGTAATAAAAACAACGTTGAAAGTTTTAACCACATTTTTATATACCTCAATATTCTTTCTTAGGCTATTTAACAAAATTATTGAGGTTTAAATTGAGCTATTCGTATGCCCATTTGCTCAGCTAATGCAGCTAAACCGCTCATTGGACGAATCATTACTTCAAAATCAACAATTTTACCCTGCTCATTAAAACGAATCATATCAATACCTTTTAATGATTTATCTCCTACATCCGCACTAAACTCCAGCACAACATTTTCACCATCTTCCGTGTAAAATTCTCGATGATAGGTAAAATTCTGAAATACCTGAATTACATTGGTGAGAATAAAGAAAACAACTTGTCTTCCCTCATAAGGTTTATAAGCGACCGGTGAACGGAAAACGACTTCATCTGCCAGCAAATCATTTAAGTTCGATAAGTCATTTGACTGAATCATGTAATGCCATTTTTCTAATGACTGTTTAGTTATTTCGAGTGTCATTTTTTATTTTTCCTTCAAATAGGTTTTAGTAATGAGCATTCTCTTACCCAAGACAATGCTCATTTAAGTCATTAAAGTACCGCTGCTAGTTCAGCACCTTGACGAATAGCACGTTTAGCATCCAACTCACCTGCTTCTTTAGCACCACCAATCAAATGAACATTCTTACCATCTGCTTTTAATTGGTCATACATCGCAGTAAATGATTCTTGGCCCGCGCAAATCACAACATTATCAACCTCAAGCACTGTTGGTTTGCCATCAACAGTAATATGAAGCCCTTGATCATCTACTTTGTCGTATTGCACACCTGCTAACATTTTCACGTTTCTGTTCTTAAGCCCGGTACGGTGAATCCAACCAGTCGTTTTACCCAGCCCCGCGCCTACTGAGGAAGCTTTACGCTGCAACAAATAGATTTCTCGTTCAGAAGCTTCAACTTTTGGCTGCTTTAAACCTCCGACATGTTCATAGTGAGTATCAATACCCCACTCTTCATAAAATTTTTCTGGATTTAAACTGCCACTTTCACCTTCATGGGTTAGGTACTCAGCCGTATCAAAACCAATACCACCCGCACCAATAATGGCAACACGCTGACCTACTGGTACACGCTCTTTAAGCACCTGTAAGTAGCTCAACACTTTTGGATGATCAATACCTTCAAATTGTAATTGACGAGGTGTTACACCAGTTGCTACTACGATTTCATCAAAGTCTGATTGACTTAACTCTTCATAAGTGGCTGGATGGTTTAATACAAGTTCAATGTTTGGGCGTAATTCAATTTGACGATTGAAATAACGTAATGTTTCGTAGAACTCTTCTTTACCTGGCACAGTTTTAGCGATATTAAACTGACCACCAATTTGATGACTTGCTTCAAAGATTTTAACTTGGTGTCCACGATCTGCCGCATATACAGCAAAACTTAAACCTGCTGGCCCGGCCCCAATGACAGCAATATTTTTCTGATTTTGTGCTTCTTTAAAGATTAGTTCTGTTTCATAACATGCTCGAGGATTAACCAAACATGTTGCAATTTTCATAGAGAAAATGTGGTCGAGACAAGCTTGGTTACAGCCAATACACGTATTAATTTCATCGCTACGGCCTTCACTTGCTTTTAAAACAAACTCAGGATCTGCAAGCATTGGACGTGCCATTGAAACCATATCCGCATGACCCGACGCTAATACATGTTCAGCCATTTCTGGTGTATTAATACGGTTCGATGTAATTAATGGGACTGAAACTTCACCTTTTAATTTTTCAGTGACCCAAGTAAATGCAGCTCTTGGAACTTTGGTGGCAATTGTTGGAATACGAGCTTCATGCCAGCCAATACCCGTATTAATGATCGTAGCCCCAGCTTTTTCAATCGCTTTAGCAAGTTGAATCACTTCTTCTAAAGTAGAACCGCCTTCAACTAAATCAAGCATTGATAAACGGTAAATAATAATAAAGTTTTCACCCACTATTTCACGTGTACGTTTTACAATCTCAACAGGAAAACGAATACGGTTTTCATAGCTACCCCCCCATTCATCATCACGATGGTTTGTTCTGGCTGCAATAAACTCATTAATTAAATAACCTTCTGAACCCATAATCTCAACGCCGTCATATCCAGCGTATTGAGCAAGCTTCGCACAGTTTGCAAAATCATCAATCGTTTGTTGAACCTCAGCAGAAGTCATTGCTTTAGGCTTAATGGGATTAATAGGTGCCTGAATTGCCGAAGGCGCAACAATCTCTGGCTGATAAGAATATCGGCCCGTATGTAATATTTGTAATGCAATCTTCCCGCCAGCAGCATGTACAGCTTCGGTAATGACTTTATGTTTTTCGGCTTCTTCTGTGCTATCTAACTTAGAAGCATGAGCAAAGGTTAAACCTGCCTGATTGGGTGCAATACCGCCAGTAACAATGAGTCCAACATCACCTTTAGCACGTTCTGCATAAAAAGCTGCCATACGCTCATAACCACCAGGCGCTTCTTCTAGACCAACATGCATAGACCCCATCAATACGCGATTTTTTAATGTCGTAAAACCTAGATCTAATGGTTTTAATAAATGTGGATATAACGACATAACAACTCCTTGGCTTGCTAATCTGCTTGCTTAATGCAACTTGTTGCACAAATTTATAATCAAATTTTGACTTTTATGCAACATGTTGCATAATCTAATGAGTCACACTTTACTTTTGCTTACAAACGGATTGCCATGTCACTTCCTCATGTTTTATTGACCAGTTTACTAGAACGGCCAAGCACGGGCTTTGAACTCGCCCGCCGTTTTGACCGATCTATGGGCTTTTTCTGGAATGCCACACATCAGCAAATTTATCGTGAACTCAATAACATGCTTAAAAAAGGCTGGGTTTCCACTTTAGAAAATGAGATGGATAGTGGCCGAAAAAAAACTTATCAGGTCGAACAACTTGGCCGTATTGAACTCGCTTCATGGATGACACAGCAAAGCGAACCGGCACAGCTTAGAGATGACTTAATGGTAAGATTGCGCGCTGAGGCGCAATTGGGCAATAATCAAATATTACCCGAACTGTTACGACATCTTGGTCTACATCAAGAAAAGCTTAAGCTTTACCAAACTATTTATGATAAAGATTTTAAAGATAGCGATGATTTGAATAATCGAGTGTTATATATTCATAAAATGATCTTAGAACTCGGCATTACTATGGAAACTGAGTGGATCAAATGGTTAGAACAAGTCATCCCGCAATTAAAACTCTTTGCTCAAGATAATGTATCTGGAGAATAATCATGCCTTATTACACCATGCCCGATCAGGAAAGTTTATTTGTACGCCGTGTTGGTCGTGGTGAACCGGTTTTAGTTTTATCTGGCTTAGGTATGCAAAGTTGGCAATGGCTACCTTTTATCTATGCAAATCGTAAAGAATACGAGTTTATTATTCCCGACTGGCGGGGCTTTGGCGGTTCAAAAAATTGTGCAATTCCCGAGCAAGATGCCATATCAAGCCACTGGCAAGATGTTGCTCACTTAATTGAGCAATTAAAATTAGATAAATTTATTTTAATGGGCTACTCAATGGGAGCCACCACTGCAATGCATGGCATGAAACATGCTCATCTAGCTCAGCAGTTAAAGGCCTATTTACATATCGATCAAACGCCTAAAATTTCAGTAGATGCTACATGGCAATATGGGTTATTTGGGCCATTACATGCCCAATTTAAACAATTACTCAATGATATTTATCAGTTATTATCAATCCATAAAAATGCTAAATATCTTTATGAATTATCACTTCCGGACCGTCAAAAGTTGGTGCGTTTGTGGGTAGATTTTATTGAATTGCAAAGTAGCAATCCGTTTAGTCCTTTTGTTTTTAAAACTGCATTAAAACAACCATTTTTACAAAAATATCTTCTTCCGATTCAGCGTTTAGACTACTTATTTTGGTATGTCGAAAATTATCTTTTCCACAACGAAGATTATCGTGAAGCACTTCAGCAATTACAGTGCCCAACAACTTTCTTTATTGGACGCAATTCGACACTCTATCCAGAAACGGGCCAAACCCTGATTGCACATAGTGTCGAACATGCAAAAACAATTTATTTTGAACGTTCAGGCCACACACCATTATTAACCGAGCCAAAAAAATTCGGGCATGAAATCACTACTTTTTTATCCGAACTTAAACATGCTTCTTAAAAAAAAGGATCTGCTAAAACAGATCCCTTTTTAAATGTTTACATCATTAAGCCGAATGAGCTAATTCACTTGCTTTTAATTGTTTAGCAACATTTAACAAAAGCTGTTCAGTTTTATCCCACCCTAAACAACCATCCGTTACCGACTGACCATAAGTCATTTCACATGAAATCTTCTGGTTACCATCAACTAAATGGCTTTCAATCATGACACCCTTTACCTGAGTTTTTAGACGTTCAGCAACTATTTGCCGCAAAACTTCTGGCTGACGTAAAGGATCTTTACCACTGTTGCCATGACTACAGTCAATAACTAAGGCAGGTAGATTTTGTTTGTGCTTTTCTCTAATTGCCTGAATTGAAGCGAAATCATAATTAGGGCCATGATTGGCTCCACGTAAAATCAAGTGTGGCAATGGATTTCCAGCACTCTGAATCACTGAAGGCAAACCTTGCTGATTCATACCTAAAAATTGATGCTCATTTTGTGCAGACTGAATAGCATCTAAAGCAATTTGAATTGAGCCATCCGTACCATTCTTGAAGCCAATACTGTATGGCATATGACTTGAGATTTCACGGTGAATCTGGGACTCACTAGTACGAGCTCCAATTGCACCCCAAGCCAATAAATCATCAAAATAGCCTGTTGCCATTGGGCTTAAAATTTCGCTCGCAATCGGCAAGCCTTTTTCAATAATTTGTAAATATAGCTCACGCGATTTTTCTAAACCTAATTGTAGATTAGATGAACCATCAAGGTTTGGGTCATACATAAACCCTTTCCAACCTACTGTTGTACGTGGCTTTTCAATATAAGCACGCATCACAATGAAGATTTGATCTTTTACTTTTTCTTGTAATTTTTGCAATCTATCTGCGTATTCAAGTACAGCAACTGGGTCATGAATTGAACATGGTCCTGTAATAACCATTAAGCGCTGATCTTTGCCAGCAAGAATATTTTGAATAATTTGACGATGTTCTGCAATTTGTCGTGCGAAGGTCTGCACAAGCGGGTATTTAGCTTTTAACTGAACAGGTAAACTAACTGGTGTTTCTTTTGTATTGCTTTGAGTTAGTAAAGTATTTAAGGCATTCATTGGTCTTTTCCTTTGGACTGAAACCTAATCAGTCCGATCATTTATTTGAGCGTTTTGGATCTATTCGTTGGCAAAGGTAGACAAAAGTAAAACCAATAAAAGTTGCTAAAGTATGAATAAGTCATGTTGTTCATTTTGAAGTCCTCGATTTGAAAAAGATAAAGCATAAAAAAACCTGATCGGGGTTGCCGATCAGGTATTAACTGTGATGGGCAACTCTCGTGCCCGAATACGCTCAGGCAACTATCTAAATTGCCAGAAATAAAAGTAAGCGTTAGAATTCACAGATTGATTTAACATCTTTATCTCAAATATTAAAAAATGTTCCTTAAATCTAAAATACGCATTGTTGATGACTTTGACAAGTATTTTTTGCGAAAAAATTGCTTATTTTTTTCACTTAAAATTTAATTGAACACTTTCAGAATTAACGGATTAATCCTTGGGGCTGTAAAATAATTAAACCTGCTCCGCAAAGCACGATTAAACCACCTAAGATATCCCATCTGGTTAAAACGACTTGATCTACAAAACGAAGCCACATAAGCGCAGTAAAAATATAAATACCGCCATAGGCTGCATAAATCCGTCCAGAAGCTGCCGGATGTAATGTCAGCAACCAGACAAACACGGCCAAACTCAGTGCTGTAGGTAACCATAGCCACGCAGACTTCCCTTCTTTTAAAATAAGATAAGGAAAATAACAACCCAAAATCTCAGCGATTGCAGTAATAATAAATAACCCGAACACACTAAATATTCGGGTTATAGAAAGACTATCAATTAACATAAATTAAGCTGGTTCTGCCGTATGGTGATCTTCAAACACTTCAAGTTTTAGACCCACTGCTTTACCATCTTCTTTCTTCACTGATACCGCAACATTACCGCCATGATCTGCAAGTTCACCAAACAGAATCATTTCAGCTAATGGTTTCTTCAAGTGTTCTTGAATGAGACGTTGCATTGGGCGAGCACCCATTAAGCGATCATAACCATTTGTCGCCAACCAGTCGCGTGCACTTTGATCGACATCTAAAACTACGCGTTTTTCATCTAGCTGCGCTTGCAATTCTGTCAAGAACTTATCAACTACAGATTCAATCACTGTGGTTGGTAAAGCTTTGAATTGAATAACACCATCTAGACGGTTACGGAATTCAGGTGAGAATGCACGTTTCATGGCTTCTTGGTTGTCCGAACTATGGTCTTGCTCTGTAAATCCAATGCTTGCACGAGAAATACTTTCTGCACCAATGTTCGTCGTCAACACAATAATGACATTTCTAAAGTCTGACTTACGACCATTATTGTCTGTTAATGCACCATGATCCATGATTTGTAATAACAGGTTAAACACATCAGGATGTGCTTTCTCAATTTCATCCAGTAACAATACACAGTGTGGATTTTTATGAATCGCATCTGTGAGTAAGCCACCTTGGTCATAACCTACATAGCCTGGAGGAGCACCAATTAAACGAGAAACAGCATGACGTTCCATATACTCAGACATATCGAAACGAACAAGCTCTACACCTAAAAGTTTTGCTAATTGCTTCGTAACCTCAGTTTTACCTACACCCGTTGGACCAGCAAACACAAAGCTACCAACAGGTTTATCCGGTGATTTCAAACCAGCACGTGACAACTTGATTGCAGAAGCTAGTGCAGTAATTGCCTCATCTTGACCAAATACAACACGTTTTAGGTCACGCTCAAGATTTTCAAGTACAGATTTATCATCTTTAGATACAGTTTTAGGCGGAATACGCGCAATCTTAGAAACGATATCTTCGATGTTTTCTACAGTAATTAAGCTGTCTTCACTTTCTGCTTTTAGACGGCGCTGTGCACCTGCTTCATCAATGACATCAATCGCTTTATCTGGCAAGAAACGATCATTAATAAATTTCGCAGAAAGCTCAACCGCAGAAACCAAAGCTTTGTCGTCATACTGTACATGGTGGAAATCTTCAAACTTCGTTTTCAAGCCACGTAAAATATCAATAGTTTCAGAAATGCTCGGTTCATTTACGTCAATTTTTTGGAAACGACGAGATAACGCATGATCCTTTTCAAATACCTGACGATATTCTTGGAACGTTGTTGATCCAATGCAGCGTAAAGTACCATTTGCTAAAGCTGGTTTGATGAGATTCGAAGCATCCATCGTACTGCCCATACTTGAGCCTGCACCAATGATCATATGAATTTCATCAATGAATAAAATCGCATTCGGATTTTTCTTCAAAGCGTTTAACAATTGTTTTAAACGTTTTTCAAAGTCACCACGATATTTTGTACCCGCAACCAATGCACCAATATCAAGACTGTAAATTTCTGCATGGCTTAGCGGTTTTGGTGCTTTACCATTTACAATGAGCCAAGCAAGGCCTTCTGCAATTGAAGTTTTACCTACACCTGGGTCGCCTACTAACAATGGATTGTTTTTACGACGACGGCAAAGAATTTGTGCTGTACGCTCAATTTCTTTCTCACGACCAATGAGTGGATCAGTTTTACCTTTTTGCGCTTCAACATTTAAATTGAGCGTATAAAGTTCTAATGGTCCGGCATTGCCTGAATTGCTTTCACCTTCAATGTCTTCAACTTCTTCTTCAACCTGAACTTCGTCTTTACGTGTCCCATGAGACAAGTATTGAGTTAAAGTCAATCGATTAATTTGATGACGTTTAAGCAGATAAACAGCAAAAGAATCACGCTCTGAATACATTGCGACCAAAACATCCGCACCTTCAACAGTACGGTCACCACCACTCGATTGAACGTGGAAAATTGCACGTTGCAAAATGCGGTCGAAACTTTCTGTTGGATGTGGAGCTTGCTCGCTATTTTCGCCAAGCTTAGGAGTATGTTGTTCTACATATTCTTCTAATTCTTTACGTAAAGAAACAATATCAGCTCCGCATGCTTTTAATGCATTCACAGCCGAATCGTTATCGAGTAAGGCTAATAGTAAATGTTCAACTGTAAGAAACTCATGTCTCTTTTGACGAGCCATGCTAACAGCCAAACGTAATGATACTTCTAATTGACGACTGAGCATGTGACCCCCTTATGCTTTAGGCTCAATCTGGCAAAGTAATGGATGACCTTGCGATCGAGCGTAATTATTAACAAGGTTTGCCTTGGTTTCCGCGATGTCTCTTGGATATACCCCGGCAGTACCTTTACCTTCATAGTGTACTGTTAGCATTACTTGAGTTGCTTGGTCAAGATTCATTGCAAAGTATTGTTGTAAAATTTCAATTACAAAGTCCATTGGCGTGTAATCGTCATTCAATAATACCACTGCATACAAGGGAGGACGCTTGAGTTCGGGAGGTGCTGTTTGCACAACAACCTCTCCGTCATGATCTTCGTTTTGCGAATCACTTAAGCGTGGATTGAAGTGCCAATCGACATAGCCAGACTGCTGAAAAGAAGCCTTAATATCTTTTAAATTTGTTTGACGCTTATTTGTTCGCATATGATGTTACTATTGTGAATTTGCTTCAGCTTGAGGAATTTCTGCAACAAAAGCAGAAGGTGTTTCGACAGGTTTACCACGCTGCCAACTAAAACGCTTAATAACCGGTGTATCAGAACCGCCTGTTAGACGCACTTCAATAAATTGAGGTGTGAACCCCTTAGGCATCGTCCAACGGCCAGTCAAACGCTCAAAATCAGTGAAGTTAAAGTTCTTATCTTCAAGTGGTACCACTAAAACTTCTGTATCTTTAATCAGTCTTATTTCAACTGAACCTGAAGCACGGCGTTTACTCGGGCTAACTTGTACCAGATCAAGCTGATATTCATAAGCATTTTCCGGTAACGGTTTAATCGCTAAATTCTGAATTGTTAAGCTTAAACCACCACGTTGTCTTAAAATTTCACGGTAGATGTTACTCATACCTTCTTGCTGCGTTTTATCAGCATTGGCTTGATTAAGTGCTTCAAACAAATCATTGGCATTTGTAACAGCAACATCACGCTCTTGTACAGCCGCATTCAAACTTTTGTTAACTGCATCTAATGCTGTTTTTTGTTTTTGCACTACCTCAACCAATTGCTCTGCATCTGCATCGTAACCAACAACAGTTAAACCTTGACGGTGCCCAATTGTATAGCCGAGCGCAAAACAACCACTCATTAAAATAGCGGCACCAATAAATAATGGTTTATTGGTGTTTAAAAATTTTTTCTTTTGCAACGAACTTTCTACAGAAGTCGTCTGTTCCGAGTTTTGCATCGTCATCTCAGTGTTTAAGATCAGAGTCAAGACACACATTTAAATCGAAATTTAAATGTGTGTGAAGCAAAAAAGAGTTTTTTATGGTAATAAACCAATCCCTTGTAAGCCTTCATCTTCATTAAAGCCAAACATAAGGTTCATATTTTGTACAGCTTGGCCAGATGCACCTTTTACAAGGTTATCTTGAGCCGCCAAAATAATGAGTTTATTTGGTTGTGGTTTATACAAAGCAATACGTAATTCATTTGCTCCGCGCACGCTGCGAGTTTCAGGTGAACTATTTGCAGGCATGACATCTACAAATTTTTCATTTGCATAGAAGTTTTCATACAAAGCTTGTAAGTCTGTTTGTTTACCCGCTTCTGTCAAGTCTACATAAATTGTACTTAACATACCGCGAATCATCGGTACTAGGTGCGGAACAAATAAAAGACCTTCAAAAACATCTTTCTTACCTGCAATATTTTCCAAAGCCTCTACAATCTCTGGATGGTGGCGATGGCCTGCAACACCATAAGCTTTAAAGTTATCCGCATTTTCACTGTAAATCATGCCCAAACTTGCTTTACGACCAGCACCAGAAACACCGGATTTTGCATCAATAATAATATTCTTTGTTTCAATCAATGCTTGTGCCGATTTTAAAAGAGGAGCCAAGCCCAGTTGAACAGTCGTTGGGTAACAACCCGGATTACCAATGACTTGAGCTTGCTTAATTTTTTCACGATTTAACTCAGTTAAACCATAAACAGAATCTTTTAGTACATCTGGGCAAGCATGCTCCATACCATACCACTTTTCAAATTGCTCAAGATTCTGTAAACGAAAGTCAGCAGCTAAATCAATAACTTTGGTGCCTGCTGCAATCAAATCTTTCGCATGTTGCATCGCAACACCATGAGGAGTTGCAAAAAATACAACATCACACTCTTTTAATGCATCAATGTTTAAATCTGAAAATTGAAGATCTGTATGCCCACGTAAGTTTGGGAACATATCAGCAACTGGTTTGCCCGCTTCTGTACGTGAAGTCAGAACTCGAACCTGCGCTTTTGGATGCCGTAATAAAATACGTAATAGTTCAACGCCTGTATAACCAGTTCCACCAACAATTCCGACAGAAATCACGTGCATTACCTCAAATTTTGAATCTATACTTGCGGTAGTATGACAGGATGTCTAGGCTTACAAAACCATTTCATGCTTGGTAATTTTAATTTTTTTATTTTAAACGATAATTACATAGCACTTGCCGGCCTGTCAGTACCAAACAAATATCAGTAAATAAATACCAAATTTATTTTTGGAGAGCTAGGATGCTTGATCAATCAAAAGAAATAAAAGTGTGCACTTATCTCGGCCTCACGACTTTAATTTTAAGTGTAGCCCTTGTCGGGTGTGGTGGTGGTAGCAGTAGCGGAGGTTCATCTAACACGCCTAAACCGTCTGAACCCACTCCTGAAGTCATGACAGATATTACGCTTAAAACCCCTGTCGAAATGCGCAATGTTCAACTCAAGTTATATGATAATACCGACAATAGTATTTTGATTGATACCCAAGTTGCCAGTTTAACGAGTTACGACATTAAACTTCCAAGCACAAAACTAAATCGTCTTTATCGTGTTGAAGTCACGACCCAAGGCTCATCTCAAGTATTTGATCCAACCAAATCTGAATATCAAAATATTTTTGGTGTTTATCACGCTTTTATTACCCCAAGCTCGATAAGCAATAAAACACAATTGATCAGCCCAACTTCAGAAGCAATTTATCAACGCGCTGTGATTCTTTCAGGTCAGTTGCCTAATGAGACAATTATCCCAACCCGTATTGAACAATTACATGTTGACTTAGCCTCTCAAGATGTCTACAGATCTCTTCTTAATGCGTTTAAAGATACCAATATTCCAAGTTTAAGTCCGGCAAGTACGCTTACAATTTTAAATTTATTGAAATACTCAACCACAAAGCCAAGTACTTATGTGGATAGTTATCTAAGCTTTGGTTATCTTCAATATTGGTCAAGCATCCATAATACGAATTCACCTTATCAAGATCTTACCCAAAGTCTCGCTACAGATTTAAAAGATGGATATTTAGACGGCAAAAAACTTATTGGGGACAAAACATCTTTTACCCCTATCTTCACCTCAGCCCCTGATAATATTGATCCAGCAAAAAATACACTTTTAGATATCGCAGCTAATCAAAAGGTAATACGTGATTATTTTGCCACTAATCTAAGAGCAGCCACCTTTAAACTAGCAGATTTGCAAGATCAATCCCATTTAGACCCAATAGGTTATGATCTACTGGACAAGAAACAATATTCGGGGATTATACCTTCTGGTAATACGTCTGAATTTTTCCGTATAGATGGTGCGGGAGATTACCGACGTGCTGTTGGCTTTAGTGGCATTACAGCGACCTGCAATGGATCAGCTTACCCGTGTAAACAAGGTTTAACTAGTATCAATATTTCTGACCCAAAACTACCAGCTACAGACTATTTAGTTGGTCACTATGAAGACAGTACAACAGGCTGCCAACTTAACTTCCGTGCTAATGGTCAAATTGAATTAATTAAAGGCTCTCAAAGCTATCGCTCTGCCTTAAGCGCAGATAGTACAGATAACTTACTGCAAACCGACGCTGCAAGTTATAGTTATTTACTTAACTCAAGTTCATCCGAACCTAACAATTCAACACAGCAATATAATTTTATACAGCTACATATTAAAGCGAACAAGATTGTTAGTGCTCAAGCAGGCCTTGATAGCCGCAAAGCACCAGATGTCTTACAAACAACACAATTAGAGTGTAGCTTTAGCTAAGTTGTAACATACCACCATGCAGGCAATGGATTACCTTTTAATTGTCTGCGATGCTGCATATAGTTAGGGTCGAACTTTGCAACTTCGGCCCAAAATGCAGGACTATGGTCGAAGTGTTTGGTGTGTGCTAGTTCATGAATGCAAACATAACGGGTAATTTGAGCAGGCATAAGAACCAGACCTGCATGCAGCATAATATTATGTTGACTACTGCAACTTCCCCAACGAGTTTTAGGACGCCGAATTGTACACTCTGCATAACTCAGTCGAGTTTTTTGGCTAAGTTCTGACAAAAGTGCTGGCAACTCTTGTTTTGCATAAGCAATAACAGCGTTTTGTAAAGCTTGATAGGGTTGTTGATCTTTAATAAATAAATAACTATCTTCCCAATCAAATTGAAAAATGCGATGTTGCTTCTGCACAACAATTTGAAAAGGCTGTTCTCTATTAAAAAAAGAAATTTCTGAAGGAATTTCAAATGAGGTAGATTGAACGTGGTGCTGTTTATTCCACGTCTCGATTAACCATTGTTCAGACTGAGCTAAAAACTGCTGAATTTGTTTCTTACTACAAAATAACGGCACAGTAAGTCGTATAGACGCAGGCTCAACACGTAAGCGCAATTTTCTTGCCCTTACGTGACGAACAATTTTAATTTCTGGCATTTCCACAGACATTACTGTGCAGTACGCTCTTCAATACCATCATTTGTTGCAACAATTGCAATCGTTGCTGGATTTAACGCAAAAATACCGTTAGTCACAACACCCGGAATGTTGTTAATTGTCTTTTCCAAATCAATTGCATTTAAGATGTTCAAATTAAATACATCTAAAATAACGTTTCCGTTATCTGTTACCACACCTTCACGATAAACCGGATCACCACCTAAGCTTACCAATTTACGAGCTACAGCCGAACGCGCCATTGGAATAACTTCTATTGGTAATGGGAAATCACGACCAAGTTGATCAACCCATTTCGAATCATCAACGATACATACAAACTTTTTAGCAATTGAGGCTACAATTTTTTCACGAGTTAATGCTGCGCCGCCGCCTTTAATCATATGCATATGACGATCAATCTCATCTGCACCATCAACATAAGCATCAAGGCTACCCACATGGTTCATATCAACCACTTCTATGCCTAATTTTTTAAGACGGTCTGCTGTTGCTTGAGAACTTGCCACTGCTGCTTCTAATTGTAGTTCAGGCAATAAATCAATCAGGAAGTTTACAGTACTTCCAGTTCCTACCCCCAAAATGCCACCTTTGGGTAAGTGTTTTAAAGCAGCTTTCGCAGCAGCTTGTTTCTTTTCATCTTGGGTTGCATATAGGCTCATTACATCACTCAACTATTTTTTGACATTTATGCGCCAATAAACGGCGCAAATGCACAAGGGTTTGCTACAATAATTTCCTATTTTAAACTGTTATAGGGAAGATGAACATGCTGTCTCGTGTGGTACGACAAATTTTACAAGCAACGGTTTATGATGTTGCAATTGAAACACCTCTCGAAGCAGCTCCACGAATTAGTCAAAAATTAAACAACACAATTCGTTTTAAGCGTGAAGATTTACAACCAGTTTTTTCTTTTAAATTACGCGGTGCCTATAACCGTATTAGCCAATTACCGAAAGAACAACTTGAACGTGGCGTGATTTGCGCATCTGCTGGCAACCATGCGCAAGGTGTAGCGTTGTCTGGTCAACGTTTAGGTATTCCTGCAATTATTGTTATGCCAAGTACTACCCCTGACATTAAAGTTCAGGCAGTGAAGCGTTTGGGTGGCCAAGTTGTATTGCATGGCGATAGTTTTGATATTGCAAACAAATACGCTCAGCAACGTGCCGAAGCTGAAGGATTAGTTTTTATTCCACCTTATGACGACGAGTTGGTTATTGCGGGCCAAGGTACAATTGCGAATGAAATTTTACGTCAATGGCGTGATGTAGAATATGTTTTCGTTGCTGTTGGTGGTGGTGGCTTAATTGCTGGTGTAGCAGCTTACTTAGGTGATGTTGCACCGCATGTCAAAGTCATCGGTGTTGAATATGAAGAGTCAGCTTGTTTAAAAGCAGCGCTAGAAGCAAATGAACGTGTAGTCCTACCCCACGTAGGCTTATTTGCTGATGGTACAGCAGTTGCTCAAATTGGTGCTTTACCTTTTGATATCGTTCGTCTACGCAAATCAGATAACTCTGGACCAATTGTTGAACCAGATATTGTTACTGTAAATACAGATGAGATCTGCGCTGCAATTAAAGATACTTTTGATGAAAACCGCAGCATTGTTGAACCGTCTGGTGCAATGGCCCTAGCTGGTATCAAAAAATATGTTGCCGAGCATAAAATTAGCGGCAAAAACATGGTCTCGATTGTTTGCGGCGCCAACATGAACTTTGACCGCTTACGTTACATTGCAGAGCGCACCGAATTGGGTGAACAACGTGAAGCAATTTATGCAGTTACTCTTTCTGAAGAAAAAGGCGCATTCTTAGGCTTCTGCCGTGCTCTACAGGGCCGTAACATTACCGAGTTTAACTACCGTGCAAATAACACAGAAGAAGCACAAGTTTTTGTGGGTATTAGCTTAAAAGGTGGTGACACTGAACGTCATGAAATTTTAGAACAACTTAAACAGCAAAATTATGTTGTAGATGATTTATCTGATGATGAAGTTGCCAAATTGCATATTCGTTACTTGATTGGTGGTCATGCCAATCTGGATGACGAAAGATTGTTCCGTGTTGAGTTTCCGGAACGTCCGGGTGCTTTACTCACCTTCTTAACTCGTTTAGGTCCAACCCACAATATTACGCTATTCCATTATCGTAACCACGGCGCTGCCGAAGGTCGTGTACTAGTTGGCTTACAAGCAACAGATGCTAAACAAAACCCAGATGGTTTAATTGAAACTCTGGAGCAAATTAGCTATCCATATGCAGAAATTACAGACAATGTGGGCTATAAACGTTTCTTGAAGTAACCTTTCATTTTGGTAAAAAAGCCGGCAAATATGTCGGCTTTTTTATCATTTAAGCTTATTATTTTTTATATTTACATTGCTTCTCTTTATCTCAAAGAAAATATCATTAAAAATAAAGCCCTAACTAAGTATAAAAGGACAACTATGGCACAGTTCGCGGTCATCGGCTTGGGAAGTTTTGGGGCAACTGTTGCTCAGGAACTTACGAGATTAAACCATGATGTTATTGGTATTGATACAGTCAAAAAGAATGTTGAGAATCTTGCCGATGTTTTAACTCATGCTGTCATTGCTGATGCTACAGATGAACATGTATTGGATGAATTAAACATTCAAAATTGTGATGCAGTAGTTGTAGCAATTGGTGAAGATATTGAAGCCAGTATTTTATGTGTGCTGAATTTAAAAAATCTGGGCATTGATAAAATTTGGGTAAAAGCAAAAACCAAAGCACATCATACGATCTTATCTCATCTAAATATCAATAAAATCATTCATCCTGAAGAAGACATGGGGGTACGTGTTGCTCAAGCACTAAACTACCCAATGGTGAGCCGTTACATGTCTTTAGATGATGAGCACTATATTGTAAAAATTGATATTCCAGAGAAGTTAAACGGCATTAATTTGTACGGAATTATGCAGCAAGCCCCTCAAGTAAAAACGCTTCTTGTAAAAAGACAACAGCAGATTTTATTTGAAACCGAAGAGGCTTTTACTTTACAAACGCATGATATTCTTATTTTAGAAGGTCATTTACAGCAGCTAAAAAAACTCTCAAATTGTTTCATATAAGAAAACGAACCAGAAAATATGTCTCTTAAGCCTAAACCGCATAAAACACTAAATTTAAGCCCACCTTCTCTGTTAGCACTGGGCTTTCTGGGCTTTATTGTCTTTGGCACATTATTGCTTAAACTTCCCATTGCCAATAACGGACATGTTAGTTGGATGGATGCTCTATTTACGGCGACCTCGGCAGTCACTATTACAGGTCTATCCGTTTTAAATATTCATGAATCTTTTACACTTTTCGGACAGGTCATTATTTTATTATTGATTCAGTCAGGTGGTTTGGGCTTTATGACTTTTGCTATTTTGGCAGCATTAAGTTTATCTCCTAAAGTTGGCCTTAAACAGCAAATGATGGCTCAAGATAGCCTTGGGCAGACTAGTCTTTCAAAGGTTACTTTTGTGGCAAAAGGTGTTGTTACTTACACACTTCTTTTTGAACTGATTGGAACAGTGATCTTAACTACCGCATTTACACCGATTTATGGCTTTGCTCGAGGACTGTATTATGCAGTTTTCTATAGTATCTCATCATTTAACAATGCGGGCTTTTCTCTATTTAGCAACAGTTTAGTTAACTTCCAAAGCAACTACCTTATATGTATTACGATTAGTTTGCTCTATACATTAGGTGGACTGGGATTTTTAGTCCTCATGGATATCAAACAAAATAAAAAATGGAAAAAACTTAGCCCAAATAGCAAACTCATCCTAACAACTATTGCGATTATTAATTTGGTTGCCTTTGTATTAATTTGGGTTTTGGAAGCACAAAATCCTCATACCTTAGGTCTGCTCAATGTAGGTGATCAAGCTTTAAATGCATGGTTTCAAGCGACTGTTCCACGTTCTTCAGGGTTCAATACTATTGATACTGGAGCAATGTCCAACAGTAGTTCTTTACTTATGATGCTACTCATGTTCATCGGTGGAGGTTCACTCAGTACTGCTGGAGGTATAAAAGTCGGCACCTTTATCATATTAGTTTTAAGTGTACTTTCCTTTTTAAGACGTACCGATGAAATCAGGGTTTTCAATCACTCCGTTTCTCACGAAACTACTTATAAAGCCTTAGCTGTCACCGCAATTACCAGTATTCTCATATTTATCGGGTTCTTTATTCTTTTACTTTTAGAACCTAAAGCAGACTTTATGAACTTATTATTTGAAGCCGTTTCAGCAGCCTGTACGGTAGGCCTTTCTCGCGGCATCACGCCAGATTTACACAATGGTAGTTTATTTATTTTAAGCCTACTTATGTTTGCAGGCCGTTTAGGCCCCTTAACACTCGCCTATTTAATTGCTACTCCTAAAAAAAGCCGTCTCAAACATCCTCAAGCCAACATTCAAATTGGTTAATAAAAAAGCCGCTGTAAAAGCGGCATTTTTATAGGTCAAACTTAGTACCAGTTCATGAGTGAAACACCCAAGCCGGCATAAGTTGCACGATGGTTATAGTCAATTAAGCTTTCACCATAACCATTAAATAATTGGAAGTGTCCGCGCAGCTTGCCACTAATCGGGAAAGCCCAGTCAAACTGAACAGCACCATGAGAATCATCACCACCTTTTAAAGAGTGACGTAGCATTAATGAGAAGTCATTTTGCTTCCACTTATAAAAAGCAGTTAAATCACCACGACCGATGTAATCTTCCATATCTGGATTGTTATCATCTTTGCTGTCTTCTTCAAGGCGTATCCATGGACGAAGCATTAAAGCAAAGTTACCGCGCTCTAAACCCACATTAAAGATGACACGGTTCCAACTACGAGATAAAGGATCTGAACGCCCATTTGACTGGTGATTTAAAGTTACCCCAAGCAAACGACCATCTAAGCCAAGCAACTCATAGTTTGTTCTAAACATTAAACTTGCTTCTGGCTCATAGTTCGTTTCACGGAATGGACGAGACTCTTCAGCATTAAAGGTCTGCCAACGTGAAGATTGGGTATAACCTACCCACAAGTCACCATTGTTACCAAAAATATTTTCCCAAGCTTTCGTTTTCAAAGAAATCTGAAATTTACTTTCAGTTGATTTAAGGTTTTGGGCCTCTGTCACCGTATTATTTGGGTTTGGACTGCTTGGAAACTCATTTTTATCGCTCGTCCAGAAAACTGGTAGCAAGTAAACAGGTTGATAAGCACGAATATTCCAAACACCCAGTTTACTTTTTTCAGACAACTCCCAACGTTGATCTAGTAAAGACGTAGTAGGTTCAAGTGTAGGTGCCTTACCAATTACTTTGATATTACTTACCTTATCTACAACCTTTTCTTTAAATGTTTCAGGTTGAACATCAGGTTTATCAATTTTTTTAACAGGCTCTGGTACTGCTGCGGCTTGAACAACCGGTAAAGCCGATGGTTTAAACACAGAGTCGTAACAAGCTAGGCGATCAGCATTCGAAGCAAGGGCAACACATGCATCTACACTCGCAGGTTTTACAGGGGCTAAGGTGTCGGCATATGCCACCGACGCACATAAACAGCTAAGCAGGGTTCCCATACTTAGCTGTAAAGATGTGCGTTCAAATTGTCTGAACGCCATGTTCATCTCCAATTTTTATTTTAATTAACTTGTTTGATCATAAAGCCCAGTTGTTGCAATTCATCACGTTTTGCAAAAGGTGCAACGACAGCTTTTACAGGTGTTTGTTCAATTAAATATTGACGCGCAACACGTTGTAAATCTTCTAAAGTTACATGCAATAATCTTTCACGTAATGTGCGACGGAAAGTCGGAGTTCTTGCATGCAACAATGCATAACACGCTGTTATTGCTTCACCTGCTGGTGAACCAGGTTTGTCCATACTTGCCACCAGACCAAGAATTGCTTCTTCAAGCTGATGAGGTTGCTGCTCTGTATTTAACAACCATTGCACACTCGCTTCAAAATCTTTAAAAGTCTCTGCTAAGCGTGGGTCACGGTAACTAAAGAAACGGAATGAACATGCATTTCCATCATAACTAGCACCACCACCATAAGCACCCCCTTTTTCACGGATAGCACTGTGCAAGAAACCATTACGCAAGTAAGCTGCCAATACCATTAGAGGTGCCGCATCTGGATGAGATACTTCCACAGCTTGATATGCAGAGGCACAGAACTGAACATTGGTTTGAATTAACCAAGCTTCATGTTCATTATCATTTTCTTGCTCAACTTGGGTTAACTCAGCCGCTGCTGTATCAACGTTTAATTTATCCCAAACATTTTGTATTTCTTCAACTAAACGTTCTGACTGATGCTCTTCACATACGAGCAGGAACTGTTTAGGTGCTTGCAATAATTTTGTATGAATATGCTTCAATTCAGCAATAAGCGCATCATAAGCAGCATCATCTTGGGTAATTTTAGTAACAAGCTCGCCTAACCAGTTCAACGCACCTAAGCCAGTGTTTTGATAGTCGCGTTGAGCTAATGCACTCATATTACGAGAAGCAATCTGCATTGCATAACTATGACCAGCACCAGATAAACGAGACTGCCAGCGGGTCTTACGTTGCTGCAATAACTCAATGATTCGCTCTTTTTCATCAAAACGAAGTTGTTCAAATGCTAATTTTAATAAATGAATCGCATCGAACTTCTGAGTTAAAGATTTAGTTGTTAAAGTTAACCAAGCACTAATTTTGTCTTTATCATCAACCTTACTGCGTAAAGAAGCGCCCATTCCTAAACCACCACTTACAGCTGTTTGTAAGTTCTGGAGTTCAAGGTAGTCATACTCACCTGCACCAACTTCACCCATTAAAATAGAGAGCAAATTGAAGTATGGTGATTTAACCACATCATCAGGAATCTGAATGAGGACTTGTTGATAGTAAATACCATTCGTTCCGGCATGATACAAATTCAACGGCGTATCCATTCGATTACAGATAATTTCACGCAATTGACCTTGTACAATATGCAAGTCAGCTGGCACGTCTTCTAGACCTACTTTTGGCAACAGTTCAAGATTATCTGGTGTATCTTGACGCTCTTGCAATGCCTTGGTTTTAGCGATGATCTCTGCTTTATCTTCTTCAGTTAGCTTTTCACCAATCGCAGCTAAACGTGCTTTTTCAGCTTCTTGCTCTTTCGCCGACTTGGTTGCATCCGGTACTAAAGTCATTTGCACGCGGTGCGGATTATCTAATAAATGGGTTTGAATCAGGTTAGATAACCACATTGGGTCTTGAAGTTCTTCTTTGACCTGAGCAATGGCACTATCAACATCCCAAATTTGAATCGGATCGTTATGGTGAATCGCACCACTTAAACCATTTAAAATTAGGCTTAAGCCATATGGTGTACCATCACCATTAATTTCACGTTGGTGTAACTCGATTTGATGCAAAATTGCATCAACTAACGATGAGTCAATTGGTTTTGCAGCTACTTCACGTAAAACGTTTAAAACACCATCTCTAAAGCTCTGTGCATGCTCTGGATTTGAACCTTGAACACCACAGTAGAACGTCATTTCAAAGTTACTATCGTCTACACCCATTAAAGGACCAGTCGACTGAGCATAGCCACAAGTTTCTAAATAATGACGAAGTGGTGAAGCTGAGTTTTCGAGTAAAACGCCTTCTACTAATCGCATACCCAGACGAAGTTTAATGTCACTTGCCTGAGGTAATAACCACGACAATACATGGTAAGTTTTGTCTTTTAACTCATCGCCATCAACAGCATAAGTTTCCGTAACTTCAACAGGTGCTGTTAAGCGTTTTTCTGGTTTCGAATATAAAGTTGTACCAGCAGTGAACTTATGTAGAGCCAATTTTTCAAATTGCTCTTGTAATTCATAGGCGGTTTGGTTACCAAAAGTCATAAATACCGCATTACTCGGATGATAATGGGTTTTATAAAATTCAACCAATTGTTCATACGTTAAGTCAGGAATATCTTTTGGATCACCGCCTGAGTTGTAGTGATAAGTGGTTTCAGGGAATAGATGATGAGCCAACTGGTGATAAAGCTGATCAGAAGGCGCACTCATTGCACCTTTCATTTCATTGAAGACTACGCCTTTATATACAGGCTGACCATTTTCAAGTTCAATACGGATACCTTCCTGAGCAAAATCCAGAGGATTCAAATTTGCCGAGAAAGCAGCATCAAGATAAACAGATAATAAGTTTTGGAAATCTTTCTTATTTTGAGTTGCAAATGGATATGCAGTCCAATCTGCTGCTGTAAACGCGTTCATAAAAGTATTTAATGAACGGCGAATCATTAAGAAGAATGGATCACGAACAGGAAACTTTTCAGAGCCACATAAAGCAGTATGCTCTAAAATATGTGCAGTTCCTTTAGAGTCCATAGGTTGTGTTCTGAACGCAACAAGAAATACATTTTCATCATAATCAGTTGCCAAGTGATAATGCACCGCACCTGTGACTTTATGCTTATATTCAGACACTAAAATATCTAATGCTTCAACATGGTGCTGACGTAGCAACTGAAACGCAGGGTGAACAGTTTGAGAAATGGTTTCAGTGACATCTACAGTCATGTGATCTCCTAACATATCGGATAAGTGAATAAGTCTCATTATAGCCTGAGTCGGCTTGAGAATGGCGAATAAAAGCCAAGCAAAACACTATGTTTTTGTTAAGTATTAGTTTTCATAGCCATAGCTTTAATATCAAGCACATAGCCCGCGTCGTTGTATCCTATCAGAACAAAACCTTTTAATACCATCTATATCCTACACGACAAATAAAAAAGCTCATCGAAATGATGAGCTTTTTAGAGTTTTTTTAATTAAAAACGATAGCGAAGTGCAACTTGAGCATTTAAAGGATCGCCCATCATGTTCGAATCATTTGCTCCACTATGACCTGACACAAAATAATCGCGATCAAACAAGTTATTTAGGTTTAAATTCACATCATAACGTTCACTTTGATAACCTAACGCCGCATTTACAACTGCATATCCCGGTAAAACGTTTTTTGTCTGGCGCACTAAAACGTGATGATTCACCACGACCACCCACAGCTGCATACCAATGATCATTAATTTGATATTTTAACCATAAGTTAGCAGTATTGTTTGGCGTGAGCGCAGAATGATTGCCTGTAAAACCAATAGTCGATTTTTCAATCTTACCATCCATATACGAATAACCAGCCAATACTGACAATTGATCGGTCAACTGACCTGTTAATGAAAGTTCAACACCTTTGGTTTTTTGCTCACCTGCCAACAATGCTTGATTTGGGTTTGCTGGATCTTGGTTTTGAATATTAGTTTGGCTCATCTCAAACAAAGCCAAGGTTACATTCAACTGATCATTTACATCCCACTTTGCACCAATTTCATAGTTTTCAGTTTTTGTGGGCCTTAAGTCATCACTATTTTTATAAAAAACAAATGAATCAGCCAAAGGTTGGAAAGAGCGGTTATAAGAAGTGTAAAGTGAGATATTATTTACTGGCTGGTAGACCACTCCAATTCGTGGAGAATAAGTATTGTCAGTACGGTTTAAATCTAAATTCGTACTCGTTTTATCATCACGATCTTGCGATAGATTGTCATAACGTAAACCCACTAAAACTTTAAGCTGATCTGTCACTGTCATTAGATCTTGCAGATACACGCCGTAGTTTTCAAAAGTATTGCTATTGTTATTACGTGCAGTTGTAGTTCCTGTATTAATAGGCGCCCAATACTCTAATTTAGGATTATATAAATCAGTGGTTGTTTTAGCACCTTGCCAAAGTATCTCATCTTTATGCTGCTTGCTATATTCAGCACCAATTAAGGTATTGTGCTTTAAAAAACCTGTATTAAATAAAGCGCTCAACTCTTGTTGAACATACACACCATCTTCATTACGTAAGCGTTTATTCTGGGTTAAAGTAATTTTTGACTTATCAGCAGCTGGATGTGAATCTACACTATATTGACGATCAAGTGAGTAGTTATAGTGGCGAACTGCACCATGATACTTAAAATTATCATTAAACTCATGGTCTAAGCTGATAGTTTGGCTTGAGATTTCAGTGTCAACATCCCCAACCTCTTTACCATTTAAAGCACCATAAAAAATTTTAGGATTTGTTTTAACAGGTTTACCTGTAATCGGGTCTGTTGGGAAACCTTGATCTGCCAAACGGTTATCATGCAAATAGTCAGCCTGAAGTAAAAGTTTTGTCTTATCAGTAATATCCCACTGTACAGATGGAGCAACCGCTTGACGTTTTAAAAAAGCCTGATCACGGTAACCATCTGAATCTTCAACTGCACCAGTTAGACGAACCTTAACATTCTCTGCGACTTTTTCATTTACATCGACTTCTGCGCGGCGTTGCCCTGTTGTACTACCAATCAAGCTCACTTCACGCAAAGATTGATCCATTGGTTTTTTATTAATCTTGTTAACTAAACCACCTGCTGAACCACGTCCATATAATACCGAAGCAGGCCCTTTTAAAACTTCGATCCGCTCTACATTTGACATATCGCGAAAATACAATGCGTCATCGCGAATACCATCTACATAGTTATCGGTGATTGCAGAGAAACCACGAATCATGACCTGATCACGTTGTCCATCTCCTACACTAAAGCTTAGACCTGCAACGTTTTGCAAGGCACCTTGCATAGAGGTAACTGACTGTTCTCTTAAAACTTGTTTGGGTACAACGTTTACAATTTGAGGGACATCTTTTAATTGCATAAGTCCTTTAGTTGCACTTGATGCTTGCCCCACTTCTTGTTTTAAACTGATTTCCTTATCAGCTTTAACTGAAATTGTTGGAAGGTTGGTTACTGCCTGTTGATCTGCTTCCAGAGCATATACATGGCTTGTCATAACCCCAACTGATGAAATAAATAAAACTGAACGCTTCATATAAGTTCGCTACGAAAAATTTCAGGCGAAGTTTCAATGAAACAGTATAGATTTGTAAATATTAGCAAGAATCATTATTAATTGATAATATTTATTAAAAAGATTATTTCAATTGCTTAGGCAAAAAATAAAACTCTGCTAGCCACTGAATAACCTGAATTTTATTCAACAAACTACAGCAAATGTGAGCAATGGTGTAAACTTATCGATCTGATTTTTTATTCTGTGACAACACATATGACAACTGTAGATCTTTTTGCAATTGGTAATGCATTAATCGACCAAGAATTTAAAGTGTCTGATGATTTTCTTAGTCAACAAGGCTTACAAAAAGGCACCATGCAGTTGTCTGACGGTGAAACACAATCTGCCCTTTATGAAAAATTAAAACAAACTCAAGATTACAAAGGTCAAGCAAGTGGCGGTTCTGCTGCAAATACAACTGTGGCATTTAGTGCATTAGGTGGTAGCGCATTTTATGGTTGCCGCGTTGGTCATGATGAATTAGGTGGAATTTACCTGCAAGGGTTAAATGATGCAGGCATCCAGACTACACCAAAGTCCATCAGTGAAGGTGTGACCGGTACTTGTATGGTTCTCATTAGTCCAGATTCTGAGCGTACTATGCATACCTATTTAGGTATTACCGCTGAGCTCTCTCAAGACCAAATCGATTTTGAACCATTAAAAACAGCAAAGTGGCTTTATATTGAAGGCTATCTTTCTACAAGTGAAACAGCACGTAAAGCGGTAAAACAAGCTAGAGAAATTGCAAAAGCTCACGGCGTTAAAATTGCCCTATCTTTATCAGATCCTGCAATGGTTCAATACGCTCGTGAAGGCCTAGAAGAGCTTATGGATGATGGTGTGGATTTATTGTTCTGTAATGAACAAGAAGCTTTAATGTATACCAATACCACTACTGTTGAAGATGCACTTACTCAATTACGTTTTAAAAACCATACTGTTGTGATTACACAAAGTGCAAAAGGTGCTCTAGTTGCAAATCCAACTCACCATTTTCACGTTGCAGGCCGTCATGTTGAAGCTGTAGATACAAATGGTGCGGGTGATGCTTTTGCAGGTGCCTTCCTCTACGCATTAAACCATCATGAAGATTTAACTGCTGCTGCACAGTTAGCCATCTTAATTTCAAGTGAAGTCGTGTCTCAATTTGGTCCTCGTTTAGCCATTAATGACTATGCTAAACTTCTCGAAAATTTTCAGAAGGAATGTGCTTGAAATGGAAAGGATCTGTATGACGGAAGAAGTTCCTGAGCGTGAAGCTAGAGCTTTTGACACTTTACAAGGAACTACTATTTTCATTACACAGCGTGATGGCTCTTTCTACGCCTATCAGAATTTATGCCCACATTTGCAAACAGAACTTGAATATCTAGAAAACCAATTTCTAGATCAAGACCAAGAATATATCCAATGCTCAACCCACGGTGCTTTATTTAACGTGGAGACTGGTGAATGTATTTCAGGTCCTTGTTTAGGTGAGTTTCTAAATAAAGTTGAGATTAAGGTGCATTCAGATGGCGGTATTTATATCGTAGACTGAGATCATCAACATTAGAGTTTCTACCATGGCTGATTTCTTTTTTAATTATTATCTTATGCCATTTCATTTAAGTGTTGTGGCTTTGATATTGCTCAGCGTGGTAGAAACTATTGGTATGTATGTTGGTTTACGACCAAGCCAGCTATTAAAAAAAATTGCGCCAGTTTGGCTTACTAATTCCCCTTTGCTCAATGTTAAATTTTCTAAAGCTCTAATTTTTGTTTTTTTACTCATCAATTTCAGTTTTGCCGGTTATTTTTTACAGCTTTCTTTCTTTGCTATACAGCATTACTTTATCACGCCGTTTTACTTAATCATCCCTGCACTGGTCATCGCGATTTTCTTTACCGTGTTTATGATTCACTGCCTTGATCAAGTCATTAAGCCCAAGCTTACACATACCAACTATAACCTTTTGGGGCGTCTAGCAACTATTTCCAGTGGTAGTGCAAGACCTGGTTTTTCAGCACAAGCTCGTGTACGTGATGAGTTTGGACAACTGCACTATGTCCAGGTTGAACCTGAGTATGGTGAGTTAGAACTATATTCACAAGTCATCCTTATCAAAGTGCATAAAAGCCATTATGTTGCCAAGAAAATTTCTGTTTCGAATGACCTTTTCGCGCCTGATTAATTATTAATAATTCTTCTCGTCTTTAATTGCTTTTTAAAAGGTTTAATTATTGCCTTTATTTTACTGTTATTTTAATTGAATATTAAACCAACCATTTTAGTTAGAAATAAAAAAATCCTTTATTATACCCAACCTTTTTAATCAGAATTAAATATAAATCAAACTATTTTAATAAACTTAATATTTTTATTTACAAGTGTTTTAGTTGGATTTAATAACTAATTCAAACTATTTTAGTCAGATATTTTATCAATAATTATTTAAATTATTAACCATATGATTTTTATTAAAAAAATAATTAAGTTTTTATTTAAAATATATTTATTGTTTATTTTTAATATATTTTGATTAATAATGAAATTAATATGTATCGAGGTTTATTTTATGAGCCTTAAAAATCTAGATATTAACTCCCGATTAATTAGAGAAATCGCAATTATTCTAATAATTAAAGTCGCGCTTCTCTTAACAATCAAACATATTTGGTTTGACGCTCCCACTATCCCCAAAAATTTTGACAATCAGGTCGCCGAGCATATTGCAGGCGATAACTCTTCCCACATTAAGGAGACACGTTGATGATTTCTGAAAGCGTGGTTGATCTTTCGCGGTTCCAATTTGCCATGACCGCAATGTATCACTTTCTTTTCGTACCTTTGACCCTAGGCCTTGCATTTATTCTGGCTATTATGGAAACCACTTACGTTATATCTGGTAAAGAGATTTACAAGGATATGACTAAGTTTTGGGGAAAACTATTTGGTATTAACTTTGCCTTAGGCGTAACTACAGGCTTAACCATGGAGTTCCAGTTCGGAACAAACTGGGCATATTACTCTCATTATGTAGGTGATATATTCGGTGCGCCATTAGCAATTGAAGGCTTAATGGCATTCTTCCTTGAGTCTACATTTATCGGTCTATTCTTTTTTGGATGGGACCGCTTAAGTAAAGTTCAACATCTAGGAGTAACTTGGTTAGTTGCCTTAGGTTCTAACATGTCAGCGCTCTGGATTTTAGTTGCGAATGGCTGGATGCAAAACCCTGTAGGTGCAGCATTTAACTTCGAAACTATGCGTATGGAGCTTGTTGATTTCGGCGCACTTATTTTCAACCCGGTTGCACAGGTTAAATTTGTACACACTGTTTCTGCCGGATATGTAACAGGTGCGATTTTCGTACTCGCCATTTCAAGCTACTATCTACTCAAAAAACGTGACCTTCCTTTCGCACGTCGTTCATTTGCAATTGCTGCCATTTTTGGCCTTGCCTCTACACTTTCAGTAATTTTACTCGGTGACGAGTCGGGTTATGAGCTAGGTGATGTTCAAAAAACTAAACTCGCTGCAATTGAAGCCGAATGGGATACTCATCCTGCTCCTGCTCCGTTTACTTTGTTTGGTGTACCAAACCATGAAGAAATGCGAACAGATTATGCAGTTAAAATTCCATACGCATTAGGTCTCATCGCCACTCGTTCAACTACCAAAGAAGTCACTGGTTTGAAAGACTTAATGCAACAGCACGAAGTTCGTATTCGTAACGGTATGCTCGCTTATGCTGAACTTGAAAAATTACGTGCTGGTGATCGCTCACCAGAGTTATTAGCTTCATTTGAGAAAAATCAAAAAGACTTAGGCTATGGTCTACTTCTTAAGAAATATGCTCCGAATGTAGTCGATGCAAGCGAGCAGCACATTCAAGCAGCGGTAAAAGATACTATTCCGAATGTTACAGCTCTGTTTTTCTCTTTCCGTGCAATGGTTGCTTCTGGCTTCCTAATGCTGCTTCTTTTCATTTTAGCAACTTGGGCGGTAGCGAAAAGAAATGCTGAGAATAAACCTTGGCTACTTAAATATGCATTATTTGCCCTACCACTTCCGTGGATTGCTGCACAAACTGGTTGGTATGTAGCAGAGGGCGGCCGTCAGCCGTGGTCTATTGGTGAAATTTTACCTACACACTTATCAGCTTCAAGTTTAAGTACGGGCGATGTGTGGGGCTCAATTCTCGCGCTAGCAGCGTTCTATACCGTACTTTTGATTATTGAAATGTACTTAATGATTAAGTTTGCTCGCTTAGGTCCAAGCTCACTTCACACTGGTAAATACCATTTTGAAAAACAAGAGCCAAAAGCAGCTGTTAATGGGGAGGCTTTATCATGATTGAATATGAACTCCTAAAAATCATATGGTGGGTGTTAGTTGGAGTCCTACTCATTGGATTTGCCCTAACCGATGGTTTCGATATGGGCTCAATGGCACTCATGCCTTTTGTTGGTAAAACTGATAACGAACGCCGTGCTGCTATTAATACAATCGCACCCCACTGGGATGGTAATCAGGTCTGGTTTATCACTGCTGGTGGTGCACTATTTGCAGCTTGGCCAATGGTATACTCGGTCGCATTTTCCGGAATGTATTGGGCCTTATTACTTGTGCTATTTGCCCTGTTCTTACGTCCTGTAGGTTTTGACTATCGTTCTAAACTTGAAAATACTCAATGGCGCAACTCTTGGGACTGGGGACTTTGTATTGGTGGTGCCGTACCAGCGCTTGTTTTTGGTGTTGCCTTTGGTAATTTATTCTTAGGTATTCCTTTTAGTTTAGACAGTACATTACGCTCGGAATATTCAGGTAGCTTCTTTGCTCTTCTTAACCCATTTGCTTTAGTTTGCGGTATTGTCAGCCTTTCTATGTTGTGTGCTCATGGCGGCGCTTGGCTTATGCTACGCACAGACGGTGCCTTGAAACAACGCTCTGCTAAAGCAACTCAAATTATGGCAGCCATATTTTTAGTTTGTTTCCTTGTAATTGGGGCATGGTTGTACTTCGGTCAAGTCCCAGGTTATAGCTATGCTGCTGCAGTTGATCCAAACGCAGCACTTAACCCTTTAGCCAAAGAAGTAGTCACAAACAACAACCCAGGCTGGATGAATAACTACAGCAGCTATCCGATTACAAAAGTAGCTCCTGTACTGGCAATTTTAGGGGCAATTATTGCCTTCTTTACAGCATCAAAAGCCAAAGCGGGTTTAAGTTTTGCTGGCACAAGCTTAATGATTGTAGGTGCGATTTTAACTGCCGGTTTTGCACTCTTCCCATTTTTATTGCCATCGAGTGTTAATCCAAACTCTAGCTTAACAATGTGGGATGCTGTATCAAGTCATCGTACTTTAGGGGTTATGACTGTTGCTGCATGCATATTCGTTCCGATCATTTTGATCTACACCAGTTGGTCGTATTACAAAATGTGGGGCGTTATTACTAATAAACATATCGAGTCAAACTCGCATAGCCTGTACTAATAAGGAGAAGCAAATGTGGTATTTCGCATGGATTCTTGGAATTTTGATGGCATGTTTCGCGGGTGTATTGAGCGCTCTTTATATCGAACATCATCAAAATTTAGATGAGGAATAAATCATGGCAACCGCAATGACAGCATCAAATCAACGAAAAGCTCAAGCATTCGCAATGGCCATTTCATTTCTGTTGGCATTGCCGCTTGCTGTAATTTTACTGGTGCATCCTTCCCTCATGTTAGATGCAAACGGACACTACAATCATAGCCAGCTTATGCTGGTGATGGTGGGTATTTCCGGAGGCTTCATTTATGGGGTGGGTTTTGTGCCGCACTTCTGGTTATGGAAATGGTTGTTTAGTCCATGGATAGCTTGGCCTCTCATGCTTTTAGGCTATTACATCTGGTTTCTAACCTAAACAAAAAGGACCTCATTTGAGGTCCTTTTTCATTTCGATTAGTTTAATTGGTATAAGTGGTAATCCAACATTTGCGTCAAGCGGATATGGTTCATGGTAACCTGTTTTTATATATCCGCGTCTTTCATAATAAGCAATTAACTCTGAACGCACATTTAAAACATACATGATTGCACTGTCCAATTCAGGTACTTTGTGTAAAGCAAATTGTTCAGCATACTCCAAAACAGAACGCCCTATTTTCATATTCTGAACATGTGGATCTGTACAAAATGTTCCTATCTCAACTGTATTACTTTGAAATGTAAGACCAATACATGTAACAACTTTTGAAGAATCTATTTCTCCAATTAATAATACTGAATTAGGTAATTCTAATTGATGTTTCAATTGCTCTTTATTAATACGTTGCCCTTTTACATATTCAACTTCAGTAGTCCAGCTTCTACCTTGTTGTTCTCTATATGACTGATTAATCAACTCTACTAGTGTTGGGATGTCACTAAATTGTGCTAAACGGAAATTTAATTTGATCATAAATATACTTAGGCTATTTAAAATATTCTAAAAATAAAGCCGATATTAAATCGGCTTTATTTTGAATAGCAATTAATTCGACTGCTCAGCTAACCAAGCCATAAACTTTTGACGCTCTGCTTTAGAAGATTTTTTCCAAATTTCTGCCAAACGCTGATCATTAGTTTGTGCTACACCAGTAGCAGGCATAGTTGTTGCAACAGGCGCATTAGCTTGAGTCGTGGTAGGTTTTACAGCAGCATACACAGCGTCAGGTTGTTGTTTAGATGATTTAGTCGTGAAATCAGTAACCTTACCTAGCAATCCCGATGCAAACCACGGTCTTGCCTCATTATTGGCACCAGTTTGTTGAACAATTAACTCATTATTTGAATTATATAAAGCCACTGTAGGTTGCTCAGCATATTTTTTGGCTTGTTCAAATTGTTTTGGAGCATCTACCATTGCAAGCTTATAAGTTTGACCATCTTTGAGCGCTGGAGTTTGAATGGTAACCACTCCTGACTTAACAATATCGTGTTCGCCACTTAAATGCTCAAAATATTCTTGATAACGTACACTTAGGCTTGTCTCACCAGCATCGACTTTATAATTATTTTTAGAAGAACGGAATAATCCAGAGTTGACTTCCTGACCATTCACCGCAAGGATTACGATTTCCTCTGGCGCTGTAATTGTAACTGCTGAAAATACTGAACCGCTGAGTAATAAACCCATCGCAGCGACACTTAATCTTAAAGTCATCTGTTCACGTCTCTGTAATATTTAATAGTTTGTAAAAACATGAGCAATATGCAATATGATTATGACGATTTTATGACAACCTCCTGTTTACAAAGCTGCCTCTCAAGCTTTTAAAATATTTTTTTGAATTCTAATAAACATCTACTTTATTGATCATTAATTTCTAACTAACTTTAAAAGCATAAAAAAAGAGTACCCTCTAGGTACTCTTTTCATCCACTCAATTTAGTTGAATGTTTTAAAACGATCTTCATCGCTAATAAATGCTTTTTCACCAGCTGGTGCTTCAACAGAACCAAATACAAGTTGAGCACGTAATTTCCAAGTTGCTGGAACATCAAATGCTTCAGCAGCATCAGCATCAACAATCGGGTTATAATGCTGTAACGATGCACCTAAACCAAGTTCTGAAAGCGCAGTCCAAGTCGCAAACTGAGCAATTGCACTTGAATGTTCAGACCAAACTGGGAAGTTGTCTGCATATAATTCAAATTGCTCTTGCAAGCTTTTAACAACAGCTTGATCTTCATAAAATAGTACTGTACCAACACCAGCAACGAAGCTATCAATCTTTGCATTTGTACCGGCAAAGGCATCTGCAGGAACAATTTTACGTAATGCTTCACGAACTAAATTCCAAAATTTAGCATGTGATTCACCATAAAGAGTAACAACACGTGAAGATTGAGAGTTGAACGCTGATGGGCTATGTTTAACCGCTTCACGAATAGTTTCTTCAATTTTTGTGCGATCTAATGCAACATTTTTACCAATTGCATAAATAGTACGACGGTTTTTAATTTTATCTAAGAAAGTAGACATTTTTTATTTCCTACCTATTTAATTGACCAGGGGCCGTTGTTTGGGAATGAATATAGTCTATGGAACTCATTTCTTATAATCAGCATTAAAAATATGACAGTTCGTTTTATTTTCGCAACAATAAAAAAAGATATGGATATAAAAAAACCTCACTATTTTGTGAGGTTTTTCTTAAGTCTTGGCTAAGAATTATTTTTCAGTTTCAAATAGTGCTGCAACAAACGATTTCGCCGAGAATGGTCTTAAATCATCAATTTTTTCACCCACACCAATGAAACGAATTGGCACATGAGTACGACTAGCAATATTAAATAATACTCCACCTTTTGCTGTACCATCCAACTTAGTAATGGTAATACCTGTTAAACCGACAGCCTGGTCAAATTCTTGTACTTGGTTGATTGCATTTTGCCCAGTACCCGCATCTACAACCAACATAATTTCATGAGGCGCTGTTGCATCAATTTTTTGCATAACACGCTTAACTTTCTTAAGCTCTTCCATCAAATTACTTTTGTTATGCAAACGGCCCGCAGTATCTGCAATCAGTACATCAATACCTTTAGCTCGCGCACTTTCAAAAGCATCAAAAATAACTGATGCACTATCGGCACCATGACCTTGAGCAACTACAGCAATATCGTTACGCTCACCCCAGATTTGCAATTGTTCAGTAGCAGCAGCACGGAATGTATCACCTGCCGCCAACATCACTTTTTTACCTTCACCTTGTAAACGCTTCGCTAATTTACCAATTGTTGTTGTTTTTCCAACACCATTTACCCCAACCATTAAAATCACATAAGGTGATTTATTAGGGTCAATATGCAAAGGCTTCACACGTGGAGCAAGCAAAGCAACTAACTCTTCTTGCAAGGCTTTATAAAGTGAATGTGAATAGATCAAATCACCACGAGCAGTACGTTCAGTTAAGTTGGTAATAATCGTTTTTGTTGCATCAACACCAATATCTGCAACTAATAATTGCTCTTCGACTTCTTCAAGCAACTCATCATCAATTTCTTTCCCACCAATTAAGATATTAACCATCCCATCGGTGAAATTACGACGAGTTTTGCTCAAGCCTTCTTTCATTCGCCCAAAGAAACCAGATTTTGGTTGCTCAGGTTCTGTAGACGGTGCAGCCTCGACAACTTCTTCAGCTTTTACTTCTTGCTTAACAGGTGACTCAACGATAGGAACATCGATAGCAGGTAAATTAGGCAATGTGACATCGTCATCCCCGATCTCAGCATCTATCAAGAATTTATTTTGCATATTCGATTGTTGTTGCATGCCGATTCCTTGAAAAGCAGCGTGTTAAAAAACAGAAAGTTTAGCATAAATTCAAATTTTTGCCTGCTTCAATAGCGTGCAAAACCTTTTTGAAATAAAGACAATACTTATTGAGTATCTTCTTTCGCTAATGCAGGATATTGCTTGATATGATTATGTTCAAACTGATAAGCATGCATTAACTTTAAATACTCTGCTCTATGAATTTCTGATTGAGCCATAATCAACTCGGCCATATCTTGAGTTCTTGGATAAGTAGCCTGTCGAGAAAGTTGCACAATTCGTTGATACTGTTCTGAATTCACAGGACGTAGTAATGCCAAATAAGACAGCATAAAAATACAGCCAATGATAATAATCACAACCAGATTAAAACATTGATCTGCCTTTAACTCAGACTTTAATTTAAGAAAATTTTCTTTGAATGTGAGCATGACCTACCTCTAATGAATGTAGTGTAGGGTTCAATGCACTTCAGCACAAGGTCAAAATCCAGTAAGGCTATTATTCTTTAACCTTACTGGATGACAATTGCTAGCCCATTAAGGAACGAATTACAGAGAAGTATAAAATTGCAGCAATAATAACTAATACTAATAGCATAGCAAAAATACTTAAACCTTCTTCTGCATCTGCTGGGTGCAATTCATCTTCATCTGCAATTTTTCTAAGTTCACCATCATAAACTTGATAGAACCAAGCTTTCTGATTAGGGTCTAATTGACGAGCATAGTCGAAAACCCGTTTCCTTTGTGCTAAACAATAATCCCCTAAATGTATTTCTTGATGGAAAATTGCTTCGTCTAATAATTTACGATGGTAATGGGCAAGTGCTATGATTTGCTCCTCTTTAGGAGGATTATCAAAAACAAAGCCATCAATAGTATTTGTCATAGTTATTCTCCTTGTCTTTTATTCTCATATTGATTTTACTCAAAATTATTTGTGAATAATGTTTAATCATGTATCCTAATAGTGAACTAATTGATGCTTCTCAATAGTTGACAAATCCATTAATTTGTAATATTAGTTTAACAATTCTAAGTTAAATTAGTTCAAAGGCAGTGGCCTTTAGAAAAAGTAATCATAATTACAATAAGGAGTTTTATATGATTCAACGTATCTCTCATCATGATTTAGAACATGTATACGCAACTGCGGTTAACACAATTCAGTCTCAAATGAATTTCCAAGATGCAGTTGCACAGTTAGAAGAAGTTGCTCGTGCTGGTCACGGTAAAGCTGCTTTGTTCTTAGCAGAACTATACTACCAAGGTTTCCGTGTTGAACGTGATTCCATGAAAGCACAATACTGGCAAAAACTAGCCACGATGCAAGCATAAAGAAACGTCACTTAGGTGGCGTTTTTTTATACCTGTAAAAAGTTCAATACAAATTAACCATAACTATATTCATCTTGCGCTTCGCCAAAGCTTTAGCCGCTTTGTCTTGCTCAGGTGGCGTTTTTTTATACCTGTAAAAAGTTCAATATAAATTAACCATAACTATGTTCATCTTGCGCTTCGCCAAACCTTTAGTCCCTTTGTCTTGCTCAGGTGGCGTTTTTTATACCTATACAAAACCCAAATTACCTATTTGCCTCAAGCCTTACTTCGCCACTACAGTCGTGACTTAGAAATTACCCCTTATCCAGCATTTATTTGTATAGATATTTCTACTCATCAATATTTGTTTACGATTTGACACCTGTTTAAACTGAAATGTCATGTGGTTCTCTTATAATAAGCAGGACAAGTTGAAAACCTTTAAATTTAAAATGAACAGATTAAGTAATCTACAACCGGTTTCTAAAGACTTGATGATCAAGATTTATATTTTAAGAACCATGATGTACTGCGGGGTTCTGTGGGGACTATTTGATGAAGGCTGGGCCATTAAATCAGATCAGGAAGATTTTATTTTTCCGTTCTGGCTAAATGGAGTACAAGCACATCGATACGCCAAAACTCACTGGCCCAATTACAAGCCAAGAAAAATTACCCCAAAAGACTTCCATGAATCTTTATTACCTACTTTAACACGGTTAAAAGTCACTCCTGCTTTATTTAACTCATCTCATCGCAAGTTGAAGTTATCTACACAGCAAATGCATCATTTCTTTTTTAATCATCCGAAATGGCAGGTAGCTTAAAGTTTCTTTGAGCTACCCAAGATAGCGTGCTTTTTGAACGCTTAAGCATAAAACTTATATTTGAATGACTAGCAAGTCTTTGCATTTTTCAAAAATCGAGCTAATTTAAATCAAAATGATAAAACAACAGGACAGAAGAAATGACTATCGTTGCACAAGTAATTAAGAACAAATCTGAACAAGCCATTTTTACAATTTCACCCGAAGCAACTGTCCTCGAAGCAATTACGATTATGGCTGAAAAAGGTATTGGTGCTTTAGTCGTAGCAGAAGGTGAACAGGTTGTCGGTATCCTATCTGAACGTGATTACACACGAAAAGTAACGCTTATGGAGCGTTCGTCTTATAGCACTACAGTTGCTGAAATTATGACAGCAAAAGTGATTACGGTAGGTTTAAATAATACGGTTGAAGAATGTTTACAGCTTATGACCGATCGTCATTTACGCCACTTACCTGTATTAGATAATGGAAAATTGGTTGGTTTCATTTCAATTGGTGATTTGGTTAAAGCCGCTATGGAAGATCAGAAAGTTTTGATTGAACAATTAAAGCAATATATTTCAGGCTAAATACAAAAATAAAAATGGGCGATTAACGCCCATTTTTATTGTCCTTAAACTTAAAGATAATTCGTAATTAATGCGACTAAACGCTCTAGCAAAATATCAGCTTGAGCTTGTGTCATGTTAATTGGCGGTAATAAACGCACCACCGAACCTGCCGTAACGTTAATAATAAGTTTGTATTCATCACGAGCAATCGCAACGAGCTCAGCACAATCTTTAGGTAATTGGATACCAATCATCATACCGAAACCACGTACTTGCACATTCTTATCCGACAATTGAGCACGTAATTGGTCAACAATATAATTACCCACTACTGCTGCATTCTCTACTGCATTCTCCTTCTGGATCGTATCAATTACCGTGTAAACCACACGAGAACCCAGTACTGTACCACCATAAGTAGAACCATGACTGCCAGGCCCTAACAACCCTACCGCTTTACCTTGAGTCATTACAGCACCCACTGGAAAACCGTTACCCAAACCTTTTGCAGTAGTCAAAACATCCGGAATAATATTTGTATGTTGATACGCAAAGTATTTACCAGTACGGCCATTACCAGTTTGGATTTCATCTAGCATCATTAACCAGTTGTGCTGGTTACAAATTTGGCGAACTTCTTCTAAATAGCTAAATCCTTGTGGTGCAGTATTAATACCACCTTCACCTTGAATTGGTTCAATTAAAATAGCAACGATATCTGGATGCTGTAAGGCAGCCTCTTGGATGGCTTCAATATCACCAAATGGCACTCGAACAAAGCCTTCCACTAAAGGTGCAAAACCGTCTTGTACTTTCTTGTTACCAGTTGCTGAAAGTGTCGCTAAAGTACGTCCATGAAATGACTGCTCAGCAACAATAATCTTTGGCAAGCTTATACCTTGTTGAGTACCAAATTTACGAGCAATTTTAATTGCCCCTTCATTTGACTCGGCGCCGCTGTTTGAAAAGAAAATTTCTTCCATACCTGAAACTTCAGCAAGCTTTTGAGCAGCCGCAGTTTGCCAAGGAATTTCAAACAAATTACTCGTATGCACTAGTGTAGCTGCTTGCTCTGCAATGGCTTCTGCAATAGCAGGATGAGCGTGCCCTAAACCACATACAGCAATACCAGTGAGTGCATCTAAATATTCTGTACCATCTTGTGTATAAAGATACGCCCCTCGGCCTCGAACAAAACTGATCGCTTGGCGACCATAAGTAGCCATTAAATGTGTTGGTTGATCAGGTTGTACTGGAGCTAGGGTAATATCAGTCATCACGAACTCTGTCTGTATGAGGTTTTAAGAAGGGTTTATATAAACAAAAACTTGCACTGATGAAAAGTCTCATCATTCATTTATCTAAAATTTCGTCTGCTTTTTGCTATCGCTTCGGTTTATACAATAAAATATTGAATATTCTGTGCAACTTTAAGCAACAAGGCGGTTTGCAAAGCGATGTGAACACCCCCTATAATGCTGCAAGATTAGTTGAGGATCTATTTATGACTGAACAAGCACGTGATACTGAAGCGTTAATTCGCGATCAAATTGCGAAGCATCCCGTTTTACTTTACATGAAAGGCACTCCACAGTTTCCACAATGTGGTTTCTCTGCACGTGCAGTAGAGGCGCTCAGTCAAATTGGTCGTCCATTTGCATATGTGAACATCTTAGAAAACCCTGATATTCGTGCAACTTTACCAAAAATTGCAAACTGGCCTACTTTCCCACAATTATGGGTAAATGGCGAGCTTATTGGTGGTAGCGATATCATGCTTGAAATGTTCCAAAATGGCGAATTAAAACCATTAATCGAACAATACAGCGCAGCTCCAGAAGCTTAATAATAAAAAAGCCAATCAAAAGATTGGCTTTTTTATACTTATAAATTTAACAATCACTTATACCGACATAACGAAATAGTCCATCTACACCAAGATCTGCTTTTAAAATAGTTAAATTTTTATATGGTGTAGTCGTTATCGCATCAAAAATATTCATGTTCGGATCTTCATGTAACTCATCTACGTTTTGATTCATAACTTCTTCAAAACGGTCAGCAACAAATTCAAATCCTAAGTCCATTGCAATAAATACTGTATGTTCACAAGGTTGAACATATTGCTCTTGTGTCCAATCAATAACAGCAAGCTTACAAATCGGGCAAATAATATTAGCGGTTGCGTTCTCTAATTCAACTAACTGGTAAGACATATTATTTAAAAAATCGAGAAAAATATATTGTAGGAGAATTAGCCTATAAGCGCCATATTTGCTTATTAATTTAAGAAAATAAATTACAAAATAATTTCAATGTAATTACAATGAAATTTCAAATTATTTAATACTCTCTTTTAAGGTTTATTTATAAGCTTTTTACAAAAAATTAAAATCAAACTTTATCGTTGCAAAAGTAATAATGTAAAATCTTTAGTGTTGCATAAATAGGATATTTTAATGCTCACAGATCTTGATGATTTTTATTGTTTTGCCCTTGTTGTTGAGCATGGTGGATTTAGTGCCGCCGAACGTGTTACGGATATTCCAAAATCAAAATTAAGTCGTCGTGTTTATAACTTAGAGGAAAATTTAGGGGTTCGCTTAATTCAGCGCAGTTCTCGTCATTTTGCAGTTACCGATATTGGTATGGATATTTATAGACACGCCCAAGTCATGATGAATGCCGCACAAGCAGCTCATGATTTGGTTGATCACTTAAGTATTCAACCTAGGGGGGTAGTCAAAGTAAGCGTTCCTGTAGACATAGCACAAAATCAGCTACCCAAAATTTTACCGGCATTTTTAAAAAAATATCCTGAAATTCGTTTACAACTTATTGTAAGTAATCGACGCGTTGATGTAATTAATGAAGGGATTGATATTGCTCTACGGGTCAGATCTAAACTAGATGATGACCCTAGTCTGGTACTAAGACAGTTTGCGCTAATAGAACAAAGTCTCTTTGCAAGCCAAGCTTATTTAAATGAGTTTGGTAATATTAAGTCACCTGATGAGTTAAGTGATCATCGTATTTTAAGCTTGTCTGAAGAGCATTTAGATCAACAATTTATATTGCATGGCCCAGACAACCAACTGAAGAAAGTGAAAGTTAGCCCAACCATCATGGGAACAAATATTTATATGCTTGCCCAACTTGCAAGTCAAAATTGTGGTATTGCCTTGTTACCTGACACAGCAGCTGAGGATTTTGTAAAATCAGGTCAACTTGTACAAATCTTGCCAGACTGGAAAGCAGCCCACGGTATATTCCATGCTGTTTATCCGTCACGAAGAGGTTTACTGCCTGCTGTACGTGTATTTATTGATTATTTGGTAGAACATCTTTCAGAACATCCATAAATCAAAGCGGCATAAAAAAGTTCGATAGATTATCGAACTTTTTATGCATATTAAATTTCTGGATAATTTCCCACACCTTCGGGCCACGGCGTTAATAATTCAAACCCTGTATCTGTAACAGCAACCATATGTTCCCATTGAGCAGATAACGAATGATCTTGGGTAATTACGGTCCAGCCGTCACTTAATTCTTTTACCTGAGGTTTGCCTGCATTAACCATAGGTTCAATTGTAAAGACCATCCCTTTTTTCAAAACAAGACCTTGGCCGCGTTGTCCATAATGCAGAATATTAGGTTGTTCATGATAAACTTTACCAATGCCATGCCCGCAATATTCACGAACAATGCTATATCCTTCGCGATGAGCGACCGATTGAATAGCGTAACCAATATCCCCTAAAGTCGCCCCTGGTTTAACTGCATGTATACCAGCGACCATTGCGTCATAAGTAGTTTCAACTAATTTTTTAGCATGTGGATTTACGTTACCGACATAGTACATACGGCTCGTATCACCAAAATAGCCATCTTTAATAATTGCTACATCAATATTAATAATATCTCCATCTTTTAAAATTTTATTTTGAGAAGGGATACCGTGACATACCACTTCATTGACTGAAGTACATATTGTTTTTGTGAATCCATGATAACCCACATTAGCAGGTATAACTTTTAAAGTATTTACGATGTAATCATTACAAATATTGTCTAAATATTCAGTTGTTACACCTGGCTTAACATACTCCCCTATCATTTCTAAAACTTGTGCAGCCAAACGCCCAGAAACTCTTAATTTTTCTAGATCTTGTTCAGTTTTAATTGTAACAGTAGAAGCTCTCATTCAATTTTATCCTCGTAGGCACTGCTTTTACCACGCCCACAAAAATGTTAGTTAATTTAGAATATTTTAGAATGGATATAGGATAGGCGGAAAGCTTTAAATGTCCAAATATTCAACATTCATAATAGAAATTTATATTTTCATTTTTACACAATTTCTTTAAAAAGTCAGACCTAAAAAATGTTTTCTTTATTTCTTTCAATGAGTTTTCAAGTAGATAACTTAACCAGTTGATATTTTTAATATCTCTGGATGATTGATACGGCCTAAAAAAAAGCTTTTTCACATAAAATAGCGCTTGATCATGATCTCTTTTGCTCTAAAATTCTTTCTTTTTTGTTAAATTTAATTTATGCAACAGCTTCGTACCGGAGATATTATTGCCTTAGGTTTTATGACCTTTGCCCTCTTTATTGGGGCTGGTAATATTATCTTTCCTCCCATTGTCGCTCAACAAGCTGGTGATCATGTATGGCTAGCTGCCATAGGTTTTTTGATTACTGCCGTTGGTTTACCTGTAATTACCATTATGGCCCTCTCTCGTATGCAGGGTTCCATTGAAATTATTAGTTCACCGCTAGGTCGTATCGCAAGTCTGATCTTAACTGTAGTTTGTTATCTATCAGTTGGCCCTTTATTTGCTACACCACGCACCGCAACTGTTTCTTATGAAATTGGTTTCTCATCTTATTTTGGAACGTCTAGCAGTAGCCTTTTAATTTACAGTGCAATTTACTTCGCATTTGTAACTGTCGTTTCTTTATATCCGAACAAGCTTTTAGACACAGTTGGACATGTTCTAGCTCCTCTGAAAATTATCGCTTTAGCAATTTTAGGTATTGCAGCGGTTATGATTCCTGCGGGTTATGTTCCTGCTCCAATTAATCATTACGTTAACTCTCCTGTTTCAGAAGGTTTCGTAAATGGTTATCTCACCATGGATACTTTAGGTGCCTTAGTATTTGGTATCGTCATTATTCAAGCGATCTATTCGCGTGGTGTTACTGATAACAAGCTAGTAACCAAGTATGCAATTATTGCCAGCCTTATTTCTGGTGTAGGACTTACTTTAGTTTACTTAAGCTTATTTAAATTAGGTTTGGGTAGTCATGAAGTCGCTCCTAATGCAGCAAATGGTGCTGTAATCCTACATGCATATGTTCAACATGCTTTTGGGAATATGGGTTCACTCTTCTTAACAGGCCTCATTTTCTTAGCATGTATGGTTACTGCAATTGGCTTAACTTGTGCATGTGCTGAATATTTCGCTCAACTTACTAAGTTGCCATATAAGCTTTTAGTTTTCATCTTAGTTGGTTTCTCTTTCATTATTTCCAACCTTGGATTGACTAAGCTAATTGCCGTATCAGTACCTGTCTTGAGTGCAATTTATCCGCCTGCAATTGTAGTTATTATGCTCAGTTTCTTCTGGAAATTTTGGCATAAACCATCTTTTATTGTCGGTTCAGTAACAAGCATTGCTTTAATTTTCGGAATTATTGACGGGCTTAAGGTTGCAGGCTTTGGTGATTACCTCCCTAATTTCCTTCAACACTTACCGTTAAATGAACAAAACTTGGCATGGTTGATCCCATCTTTAGTTGTTCTTGTAGTGACTACTCTTATCGACAAAGTTAAACATAAAAGCATTTAATCTGATGTTTTTTTGAAATCGAGTTTTACCCAAACATGATTTTATATATTGAATAAAATGCTGCGTTTACCCAACCAGCATTTTATTTCTAACATCAGCATTTAGTGACAATTCAACTATAGATATAATTAATTTTTACTGTAATATTACACTAAAATAATTTTTAGCTTACTCAGGAAAGAAGAGCATAAATGAAAAGTAAATATTATTTAACATTAGCAGATGCTGAGTTTTTAATGGAAGAAGCTCAGAAATATGCAATTGAACACAACTTTAAAGTCAGTATAGCCATTGTTGATGAAACAAGCTCTTTATTACTTATGAAACGTCTAGATGGCGCTTCTCCTCTCACCACGCATCTTTGCTTAGAAAAAGCTAAATGCTCATCAATGAGCGGTCGTCCTTCAAAATTTTACGAAGAGCTTCTTCAAAATGGTCGTCTTGGTTTCTTGAGTATGCCAAGTGCTAAAGGTATGCTAGAAGGCGGAAAAGCGATTATTTATGAAGGCCAGATTTTAGGCGCGATTGGTGTTTCAGGTGTTCAATCTTTTGAAGATGCTGAAATTGCTCAACACGCTATTGATGTTTTTTTAAAAAAACAAAGTAGCTAAAGCAAATTTAAAGAACAGAGAAATTATTACACTTTTCATTTAAATAATTTCTCTTTTCTAAAAAAGTAATTATTTTATACAAAAATGTTTAATATTTACTTTTTTAATACCTTAACCATTTATAAACATAGAAGTTTTTATAAAACTGTTCAAAAAATTTTCTATTGACTATTGAATTAAGCTAAAAATACAAGTACAACATTAAACTTATTCTTGACTAAAACATTCGGTTTTAGCGCAACCACAAGGAGGGATGGAGATGTTATCATTACATTTCAACAAACAAGTCTTCATTAACACTCTGAACAGCAAAGATTCAGTTGTTTATGGAGTAACGACGCTTGCTCTTATGCTGACTTTACTGTTTCAAGGTATGATTAAAGGGAATCTGAAACCCGAATACTTTATGTATGCCATGGTTGTTTCTTTTGTATTTTGTGTATGGGCCTTTGTCGACCACAAAATGCGAAAATTAGCTAAAAGACGACTTAGTCAACAGAAATAAGAATTCTAAAAATGGATGAGCGATCATCCATTTTTATTTGCTTAAAAACAATAAAATTGTCCCCATCACTAAAATAGCAGTTGCTAATAGCTCAGTAATAATTAAAGCGAACATCATAAACGTCATCAACCATGTAGGTAAACTGAAATGCCCTAACCTATGAGGTTGTTTAAACTGATTGGTCGTATCCTGCAAAAATCCGTGGATGATATAAACTAAAATTGAGAAACTAAAAAACAGTATATTTGCCAATACACACCATAAAGCAATATCTTCATTTAAAATCGTGAAATAGCTCAATACAGCCAGAATAAGTGTGGCTGCTGCATAAAGCAAACTGCTTCTATGTGCAATATCTACATAATAATGTGCGCGGCTTAATTCGGAACGGCGTATTTGCCAATATTTCCATACCCCAGTTAACATTCCTATCCATAAAAAGACACCACTAAAGACAATAGCCAGCTGTACAGCTTTTGATAAATCCATAATTTCCATTATTCGTTTTATTAAGATTTGATGAGCTATATAACATAAATCTTGACTTTATAGTCACATATTAATCAAGTGCCTTTTCAGAACTCATGTACATTAAGGTAAATGATTAGCCAATTAACTTTAAATCTATGGATAAGACTTTTGAATCTTTTTGGATTACCTGTAAAGATGGTTATCAGCTTGCAGCTCAATTTTATCCTGCTCAAGAAAAGAAAGCTGGATACCCTATCTTGATTTGTCCAGCAACAGGTATAACTAAAAACTTTTATCACTCTTTCGCAACGTGGTTAAGCCAACAAGGCTATGATGTATTGAGTTTTGACTTCCGTGGTATTGGCGAGTCCCTACATGGAGCTTTAAAACAAAGTACCGCAAGTATTACCGACTGGGGAACACTTGATATTCCTGCTGCAATTGATGCCTTATTAATAAAAACGAAAGCAAATCAAGTTATTCTTATTGGGCATAGTGCTGGCGGACAACTACTAGGAGTCGTACCTAACTATAATAAAGTAACAAAAGTGATAACGGTTGCAGGCTCAACAGGACATATTAAAGGCCTTAAAGGAAAAACCAAGGTTTTAGCGCCAGTTATGTTTAATCTTATCTTCCCTATTTCTAGTCTTTTTAAAGGTTATGGAGCAACTCAATTCATTGGTATGGGAGAAAACCTACCTAAAAAAGTTGCTCAACAATGGCGAGAGTTTTGTAGCCGTCCCGGATATGTAAAAAACGCCATAGGCAAGACAATTTTTCATGATTTTCATTCAGATATTCAATGTCCAATTACTGCTATTTGGGCTGATGATGATGAGATTGCAACCAAACGTAACGTACAAGAATTATTAAGTTTATATCCAAATGCAAATAAAAAAATGATTGAGCTTAGCCCAAAAGATTTAGGCTATAAATCAATTGGTCATATGCTGTTATTTAAAAAATCACATCAAAAACTCTGGTCTATTTTAGAACAAGAAATTAAACATTAATCACTGCTTTTATTTTCGCCTCTAAGTCAGTAATCCGGCTTAGAGGTTTTTTTGTATTAAAAACGAGCAGCTTTTTACTTAAATGCGTCGATATACCGTTAAAGTTCTGCTAAGGTAATTCATCTGAAGCTGTTGTCAAAAAACAGGTATATTTACTTGTTTAATGCAAACAGCTTCTTTTTTTCTGTTTTAGCTAAAGCCAAAGAAATTGTTCAAGGATAATTATGCTAGCACTAGAGCCTCAACATATTCATATGAATCAACATGCTGTTGATAAAACACATGCATTAAAGTGTCTAGTAGATATATTAGAAAAAGATGGGTTAGTTACGCCTGAATATATAACGGGACTCATCAATCGTGAACAACAAAGCGCGACTTATTTAGGCCAAGGCATTGCCATTCCTCACGGTACTCCTCAATCACGTGAGTATATTTTAAAAACAGGGATTCGCTTAGCCCATTTCCCCGAAGGTGTGATCTGGGATGGAGAAAATAAAATTTATTTAGCTGTAGTGATTGCAGCAAAATCTGATGAACATTTGCAAGTTTTGCAAATTCTTACTCGTGCATTAATGCATGACGTCAGTGAACAAGTAAAGAATGCTTCTAAACCTGAGCAGATTATCGAATTACTACAAGCTCAGCCATTATCTTTAGCGCTTCATGAAAATCTTATTCAAACCGAAATCGACGCACAAGATATCGAAGATTTATTTTGGGCAGCTTCTCAAACACTCAAAAAACATAATTTTGTAAAATGTGGTTTTCTAAGTTCACTTGATCCAGAACAAGCCATTCAACTGCAAGATCAAATCTGGTCCATTTCTAGCAATCACTTTGTTCAGCAACCAGCTATTAGCATTACTAAACCATCACAGGCTTTAGAGCTAAATGGTAAAAAGCTGAACACCCTCGTTTGTATAGCAGCCAATGACCAACTCGATAATGAAAGATTTAATCGTTTAATTGATATTTTATTTAACCCTGAGCAAGTTGCCGAGCTAGATAAAACTCAAACTCCAAATGAAATTGCAAAAATTATTGGAGCTGACGTTGTTCCTGACTGGCCTCAACGTTCAGTAGTACTGGCAAATGCACACGGTTTACATGCCCGACCAGCTACACACCTTGTCAATCTTACAAAAACCTTTCAAGGCGATATCCAAGTTGCAGTAGACGATGGTAGCTTTGTTTCTGCCAAAAGTTTAACTCGTCTTTTAGCATTAGGTTGTAAGCGTGGCCAAACTCTACGTTTTATCGCTGAGCCAGAAACCGATGCCATAGAGGCTTTAGATCAAGTTATTTTGGCAGTGCAGCAAGGCCTAGGTGAAGAAGTTGAAGCGCTACCTGTAACCAGTGAAACACCTGACCAGCTCCCTGCTCAAACGGTAATATCAAATGCTACGACATTGGGTAACAATACGGGCATTGCAGCATCAAGTGGCTTAGCTTTTGGACCTGTCCATGTGATTAAACCAAAGGTTTATCAATATGAACGTATGGGTTCAGGCGTAAAAGTCGAGAAAGAAAATTTAGATATTGCCCTACATGCAGTAAAAAACAATATTCACCAAGTCATAGCCAAAGCTGATGCCTCTGAAATTAAACAAATCTTTCGAGCTCACCTAGAAATGCTTGATGATCCTGATTTAATTAATGGTGTATATCAAAAAATTTATCAAAATTTATCAGCGCCAGCTGCGTGGCATGAACATATTGAAGCTGCAGCTAAAGCACAGGAAGCACTACCAGATCGTTTACTCGCTGAACGCGCAACAGATCTACGTGACATTGGTGACAGAGTTTTAACCCAATTATGTGGTGAAGTGGTTATTGAAGAGCCTAAAGAGCCTTATATTCTAATCATGCATGACGTTGGGCCAAGTGATGTCGCTCGTCTAAACAAAGACCGTGTCGCAGGTATTCTAACTGCTATAGGTGGTGCAAGTGCGCATAGTGCAATTGTCGCACGTGCTTTAGGCATTCCAGCTATTGTTGGTGCTGGTGAACAAGTCCTAGAAATTGATCCGAAAAGCACTTTACTTATTAATGGTGATACGGGAACTTTTGTTTTAGATCCAGATGCTGCACAAATCGAACAAGCCAAGCAAGAGCGTGAGCAACAGCGTCAAATTCGTGAAGAAGCTGAACGTCATAGCCACGAGCCAGCAATTACCTTAGATCAACATCAAATCGAAATTGCAGCCAATTTGGGTAAAGTTCAAGCGACAGCACAAGCAGTAGAATGTGGTGCTGAAGCAATTGGCCTACTTAGAACCGAACTTGTTTTTATGTCTCATAGCAGTGCACCTAACGAGGCTGTTCAAGAAGCTGATTACCGAGTTGTATTAGATGCACTTGCAGGTCGCCCGCTTGTGGTACGTACATTAGACGTAGGTGGTGATAAACCTTTACCTTACTTACCAATTGCTGAAGAAGAAAACCCATTCTTAGGTTTAAGAGGAATCCGTTTAACTTTAAGACGCCCTGAACTTTTAAAACAGCAATTAACCGCTCTACTAAAAGCATCTGATAATCGTCCGTTACGAATTATGTTCCCTATGATTGGACGCGTTGAAGAATGGCGTGCTGCCAAGGCAATTCTTGAGGAAGTAAGAGCCCAACATCCATGTGACAATTTACAAGTTGGCATTATGATTGAGGTTCCGTCTGCTGCTTTACTTGCACCGGTTCTTGCACAAGAAGTCGACTTTTTCAGTATCGGCACAAATGACCTGACACAATATACTTTAGCGATTGACCGAGGCCACCCAATACTCTCAGCGGAAGCAGACGGATTACATCCAAGTATTCTTAATTTGATTGATCAAACAGTGAAAGCTGCCCACAAACATGGCAAATGGGTAGGAATCTGTGGTGAGCTTGCAGCAGACCCTAAAGCTGTACCTATTCTCATGGGATTAGGTGTAGATGAACTGAGTATGTCCCCAAATAGCATTCCTTTAGTAAAAGCTCAAATCCGTACACTAAGCTATAGCCATGCTCAAAAGCTTGCGCAACAAGCTTTACTATGCGATAGCGCCCCTGCTGTGCGCCAGCTATCTGAACAAGACTTATAAGATTGGGAATAGTAATGGCTAAAATTTTAACAATTACTTTAAACCCTGCAATTGATGTAACCATTCAACTGAATGAGTTATTAGTAGGAGAAGTGAACCGACAAGAGTCGGTAGAAATACATGCGGCTGGCAAAGGCCTTAATGTTGCTCAAGTATTAAAAGACTTAGGTCATGATGTAATCGTAACCGGCTTTTTAGGTGAGCATAATCGACAAATTTTCGATACACATTTTGCACAAGCTCAATTTCAACCTGAGTTTATTTATATTGATGGTGAAACACGTCAAAATATAAAAATTGCTGAGCATTCTGGGCGGATGACAGATTTAAATGGCAAAGGTTTCTTTGTTTCTGAAACAGACAAACAAAGCCTATTTAATAAGATTGAAGCTCTGTTACCACAAGTCGAGGTTGTTGCAATAGCTGGTAGCCTCCCGCAAGGTTTTAGTATTGATGAGTTACAACAACTTATTCAACTGATCAAAAAAAATAATAAGAAAGTTGCCCTAGATACCAGTGGTAAAGCATTGGTTGCTGCAATTGAATGTCAACCTTGGATGATCAAACCGAATACCGATGAGTTGGTTGAAAGTTATCAACGTCCAGCAACAAGCTATGCTGAACAAAGAGAACTTTTTGATAGCTTAACCAATATTGAGCATGTGGTTATCTCAATGGGTGAAGATGGCGTAAATTGGTTACACGCCACTCACCCCTTACATGCTCAAGCACCAAAAGTTATCGTAAAAAGTACAGTAGGCGCTGGTGATTCACTCTTAGCCGGCATGATCCATGGGCTTGTTAACCAACTGCCCCCTGAAGAGACCTTAAAAACTGCGACAGCCATTGCAAGCCATGCTGTAACACAAATTGGTTTTCGAATCCCTACTTCTGAGGTTCTAAACCAATTAAAAGCACAAACTATTATCAATTCATTGAGTGAATCTGATGCAAACTGCTAAACATTTATTATTTGTCACTAATAGTCCGCAACAGCAAGTCAATGCTTTAATCTTGGCTCGTAAACTTGCTTTAGTCGCAACCCAACACGGCTATAAACACAGTGTCATTTCACTCGATGAGTTTGAATCAAGCGATCATTTTGATCATGTCATTATTATTGGACAGCAACCTAAAAATCTAAATATTTTTGGTCAAAACGCTTTATCTTTAGTTTCTATTGAAGATATTAAAGATGATGCAGACAAAGCACTTTTAACGGCACTTGAACACTCAAAACCAGCAAATGAGTGGGAACAAAAACCTAAGCAAGCTTCAAATACCGCAACTCATTTTGTTGCCATTACTGCTTGCCCAACTGGAGTTGCCCATACATTTATGGCAGCTGAAGCGTTACAACAAGGTGCAGAAAGACTTGGGTATCAAATTGATGTAGAAACTCAAGGTTCTGTAGGTGCGAAGAATATTTTATCACCTCAAGCGATTGCTGATGCCGATATTGTTATTCTTGCTACTGACATTGAAGTCAACACTGACCGCTTTGTAGGTAAACGTCTCTATAGATGTAGCACTGGTTTTGCTTTAAAACAAACCGACAAGGCTTTTGCTGAGGCAATTGCTAATGCTCAGGTTTTAGAACAAGGTAAACAGCAAGCAACAACGGAAAATAAGGATAAAACTGAAAAAGTTGGTGTATATAAACACTTATTAACTGGCGTTTCTTATATGCTACCTATGGTTGTTGCGGGTGGCTTGCTAATTGCACTTTCTTTATGTTTTGGCCTAAATGCAGCAGAACAAGCTGGTAGTCTGCCAGCCATATTAAAACAGATTGGCGCAGCAGCATTTACCCTCATGGTACCCATGCTGTCGGGTTATATTGCATATTCCATTGCAGATCGCCCTGGTCTTGCACCTGGTTTAATCGGTGGGTTATTGGCAGCACAGTTACAAGCAGGATTTTTAGGCGGTATTGTTTCTGGCTTCCTTGCAGGTTATATCGCGTTATTTATTGCTAAAAAAGTTAAGCTTCCAACTAGCTTAGAGTCCCTTAAGCCCATTTTGATTATTCCATTATTAGGAACATTATCTGTTGGACTGATTATGTTCTATGTGGTAGGTCAACCTGTAGCGCATATTTTTGAGTTAATGAAAGATTTCCTCAACAACATGGGCACAACAAATGCTGTATTAATGGGAATTATTCTGGCAAGTATGATGTGTATTGATTTGGGCGGACCAATCAATAAAGCTGCTTATGCTTTTACAGTCGGACTACTTACCACCAATACCTATATGCCAATGGCAGCCACGATGGCAGGCGGTATGGTTCCTGCAATTGGGATGGCAATTGCAACTTTCCTCGCTAGAAATAAATTTAGTACTGGTGAAAAAGATGCAGGTAAAGCTGCATTTGTGCTTGGTTTATGCTTTATTTCAGAAGGTGCAATTCCATTTGCAGCAAAAGATCCAATGCGCGTTATTCCAACCTGTATTCTAGGTGGCGCAGTAACTGGTGCATTAGTTGCTTTATTTCACTGTGAGCTTGTGACTCCACACGGCGGTGTATTTGTACTACTGATTCCAAATGCAATCAATCATGCGTGGTTGTATCTTGCAGCAATTGCGGCTGGAAGTATCGTAACGGGAGTAAGTTATGCCATTATTAAAAAGAATCAAGAAGAAAAATTATTAACAAACTCATAATTTAAAAAGGGAGAATATAAATTCTCCCTTTTTATTAGTGCTCAATTTTTTAGATTAATTTGAACCGCATGTATCATCAGTTGTTCTAAAGTAAAACACTAAAAATTTAATTTGAAGCCACACTCATCTTTTAATTTCAAAATTTGTAGAATTACATTTGAATCTTTGAGAAATAATTACCCCTTATTCACACAAATAATTTTAACATTTAAAATCAACAACTTACAAACAAATATTCATTAATTTTATAGATAATTCATCAATTGTGTTAAATGTATGGTAAATTTTCATCTTCAAAAAATCATTTAAACATATGATTAATTTAAATATTTACCTATTGAATGGATTTATTTTTTTAAGTTATGACTTTGTAGACAAAAAATTTTGATAGAAATGTCACGTTCAAAACGAGTTTTTTTTTCTACGATTCTCATGCAAATAAATATCGTTCATTTTACGACCAAGCGAGTAGCCAAGTTCAAATAAACGGTAAGGAATAAGTTTTATCAGAAGAGGAAAATTTATAGTTTGTCCTTGTTAATCAAACAATATAAATTTTGCTCATGACTTAAAGTCCTGATATAACTTGCTTAGTGAAACTATATTTTTCCACTATTAAAATAAGTTTCATAAAATGCGATCCACCAAGGTATGGGGAAAAGTCAATGACAAAGAAGTATGCGCGTTTTTTACCTACAACAGAATCTTTCACTCTTGAAGATTTTCCATATTATTGGATTACTCAGGTCCATGCTCAATATGTACAAAATATTGATAATGCCCTCAAAAAATATGGCCTAGATAATTCACGTCGACGTATTATGCTTGCACTAAGTAGTAAACCTCACGCTAGCGTATCAGAGCTATCTGATATGATTATTTCAAAAATGTCGACTACCACTAAAATTGTTTATCGCTTAAAAGATGAAGGTTTAGTTGAAACCTATTCTTGCCAATCAGATGGTCGTATTACACGTGTATATCTTACCGAACGTGGTACAGAAATGATTAATAAAATTAATGATCTAACGAGTGTAGTACTTGAACAATCATTCGAAGGTATCACCCCTCTTCAACTAGAAAAAATGATGGAAAGCTTAAAATTGCTTTTAAAAAATCTTTCTCGATAATTGTTGTTTTTAATATTTTAAAACGATTAATTCTCAAGCTCTCTCATGAGAGCTTTTTTTATTATTTTCTCTTATGTTTACAGGAATATAGACTTCATAAAGTAATCAATTAAACACTATGCTTGTTGACTTGTTCCTTCAACTCCAGTAGAAACTCTCTCTTAATATCTCTAACGTAATTTTAGGAAAAAATGGCTAAAAGAAAATATAAGAGTGATAAGTTTCAAGTACGTCGTATTAACCGTCAATGGTGGGTACTTGAAAAAGATTTAGAAACTAACTGTTACAGCAAGCATGAACAGGTAGCTACTAAGACATTAGCTAACAATTATGCTGACGATTATATAGAGCAGTATTATATGAACCTCTACATTCAACAACAGTTGAAAAAACCGGAAACCGTATAAAAAGCCTCCATGGCTTTTTTTATTTATAATTTAATAAGTTAAATAAAATTAAAATAATAAAATTTTGACATAAAAAAAACCTACATCTTGGGGAAAATGTAGGCTATAAAATGCACAAAAAGGAATTATATATCCTTTTTGATGAAAAGAATTCTACGATAATATAAGACCTTATTTTATATTACTTTTGTAAAGTTAATAGTATTTATTGTATTAACCTCTAATAACTTAAATGCTTTTTCTTTATAAATTTTTTCTCATAAATATTTAAATTAATTAACTCTTCACGAGTTAAAATGTTTTTGATGTATGAATTTTTTATAAAAAACTCTATTTGAATTTTATAAACAACTGTTTTAACAAGTTTTTTACAAAAATACGCATAATTTTTTCAAGTTAAAATTCTACATTTCATAATCTTTAGGAGATTAAAAGTTAATAAATAACATATGCATAGAGGATTAATAAAATTTTTATTTAAAAAAAACCTTTATTAGAGACGAAAAAAACATCAAATATTAATTTTTTATAGCTTTTGTGGTGACGACACAACTATTACAATACAGTTTATAAATAGTTTAACTCTTCAGCAGTTTTAGGCATGTTATGACTTCAATGTCGAACACTACCCAAAAGCATTTTATTGTTGAGCAGTTTCCTTTACCGACTTGGGTCAGTGATGAAAAAGGCTTAATTTTATACTGCAATACGGAGTGTACAAAGTACTGGCGCGATACTTCTCCTCCATTGTTTCAACAATGGCTAGATTTCGTGTACCCTGCCGATTTAGAAGAAGTTAAAAACAAATGGTTAGTGCGATACGACTCCGATCAAGAATTGAATTTAAATGCCGTCTTTTGCATAAAACCCATTATTATCGATGGTGTAAAATTTCTATTCAATTGTCGAAATACCATGAATCTTCTCAAGAAAATGAATGGTTTATTAGTTTTCTAGATATTGACCAAGATATACAAGAGCAGCAAAGCTTACGAAAAGATATCGATATACAAAATCAAATGCTCGATATCAGTGTCGATTGTATTAAGGTTTTAAATACAGATGGCACTGTATCTCATATGAATAAATCAGGATGCCTTGCATTAGGTATACCTGTAGATGAAAAAAAATTTGGCATGAGATGGTTAGATCTTTTACCCCCTCATATTCGTAAACGTGGAAGAGTTGCTTTAAAAAAAGCCCTACAAGGTAAAGTAGCCCGATTCGCCGGCATGAGTTGTTTACCAAATCAAGAGCCTGAGTATTGGGATAATATGCTCACCCCAATTCAACATACAAACGGCGAAATTATTCAGATATTGTGTGTTTCGCGAAATGTCACTCAACAGTATCTTACCGAAAACCGTCTAAGAGATATTAGCGAGAGAGATGAACTTACAGGATTATTTAATAGACGTTCATTTAAGCTACAACTAAAACGCACCCTAGCCTACTCAAGAGAAACCCAAACCAGTGTAGGGCTACTTTTAATTGATCTAGATCATTTCAAGCATATTAATGACACTATAGGTCATAGTGCTGGTGACCACTTATTAAAAATACTTTCTAAACGTTTTAATCAGTGCGTAGATCCTGAAAGATGTTCAGTTGCCAGATTAGGTGGTGATGAGTTTGCAGTTATTGTTAGCCATTTAGAAAATGAGAATGATGTTCGTGAACTTGCTGAAGTATTGCTTCAACAACTCAATCAACCCATTACATATGCTGGGAATGTGCTCAACGGCGGCATGAGCATCGGCTGCGCCATTTATCCTCAAGATGCAGTTGATCAATCGAGCTTATTAAGTTGTGCCGATATGGCATTACATGACTTAAAAGCCCGTGGTCGTGGCGGCATACGTATGTATAACCCAAGTATGATGCAGTTAACCGAGGCAATCGCCTCTCAACTCAACATTGCTCGCCAGCTTATTCGTCATCATACCATTCAGCCCTACTATCAACCCAAAGTCGATCTAAAAACTCATGCTGTAGTGGGCTTTGAAGCATTACTCCGCTGGCATACGACTTCGGCCCAAAGAGGTTTGCCTTCTCAGATTGCTGAAGCTTTTAAAGACTACGATTTAGCCAGTAAAATTGGTGAAATCATGCAACAACAAGTTTTGCATGATATTGCTAAATGGATAAAGTTAGGTTTTGAGCCGCTTCCTGTTTCTCTAAATGCCGCACCGGTTGAGTTTTTAAGAGATAACTATGCTGAACGTTTATTAAAAAAGATTAATCAACTTGAAATTCCTACCCATTTAATTGAAATAGAAGTTACTGAACATATGCTGGGTGACCGTGGTTCTGAATATGTTATTCGCGCGCTCAATAAACTAAAACAGCATGGGGTACGCATTGCTTTAGATGACTTCGGAACAGGTTTCTCTTCATTAACACATATAAGAGACTATCCGATTGATTGCTTAAAAGTTGATTGTAGCTTTATACAAAAGATGCAACATGATCCATCCATTTATGCAATTGTTCAGGCAATTGGCTTACTTGCTCCAAATCTCTCACTCGGATTAATTGCAGAAGGTATTGAAACACCAGAACAAGAAGAATTACTTCTTCAATTTGGATACAACATAGGGCAAGGTTTTTTATTTGAATCAGCTATTGACGCTAATCAGGTGATTTCTATTCTTAAACAGGGTCAGGCTTATCTAGAAAGTCACTATTCTATGAATTAATCATTTATCTTACACACTAAAAACAAACAATAAAAATTATAAAATTGGCGATAATATAACCATAACGATAACAAGTTTAGGTTCTTCAACAATAAATATTGTCACAAGACAATAAGGAGCAATATATGAGTTATCACCATATTTTAGTTCCGGTCGATGGTTCTCCTACTTCACTTATTGCGGTTAATCATGCTGCAAGTCTTGCTAAAGCCTTTAGTAGTAAAGTTACTTTGGTATATGCGCTCACTATTGATCCATTTATTTCAGTTGAAATTATTGATAGTACAGAAATTGCGCAAGATTATTTTAATAAAGCGAGAGCTTCGATTCAGAGCATTTTAGATCAAGCTAAAGAACAATTTAGCCAACATGGAATTTCTGTTGAAACCAAAATTGTTGAAGGTCAAACAATTCATACAGAAATCATCAAAGCAGCAACTGAGCTAAAAGCTGATTTATTAGTGATTGGTTCTCATGGGCGAAAAGGTTTTAAAAAATTCTTCTTAGGAAGTGTAACTCAAGCACTGTTAGGAGAAATTCATGTGCCAGTATTGGTCGTAACTGAATAAATCTAAACCTTTATATAAAAAACCCAGCTATATAGCTGGGTTTTTTGAAATAAGTTACTTACCGTTATATGTAAATTTAATGAGAGAACCGGGATTCTCTAAAGTATGAGTGACTGAACCATCATCTTTTTGTACATTCCCCGCTGTATCAGTCAGCACATATAAGGTATTACCTTCTGGACTAGCGATGACATCACGATAACGGTTATTGCTTTTAAACATTGGGATAGCATCATCCAAAGTCGTGCTATATGTCGGATCCAATTTAATACGGAAAATCACCCCACGTTTTAAAGATGGGACCAATAATGTATTTTCCCACCCTGGAATCGCTTTTTTGCCTCCCGTATATACATATGCCGATGACGGTGCAACCGTTGGCCAGCAAATATATGCCATCTCACCACAAGTAGGGTCATTATAGTTATAAGTATCTTGTACCGTATATAAAGTTTTCAAAGGTGGCACAAAGTTTTTACCAGTCCATTCAGACTCTTTAGTCACAGGAACACCTGTTGCTACTTTTATCCCGTTTTGAGCTAAATCTTTAATTTGTGATTTATTGGTTGCTGCCGAATAGTTTGCATAGGCATAACCACTGTCATCTTTATAACCAGCTACATTTGGCCAGCCATAGTTACCACCTTTTAATACAAGGTTAATTTCATCATCAGAATTTGGTCCTTGCTCAGATTGTAAAAGCTTTCCATTTGGGGCAAATACTAAACCTTGTGGATTACGGTGCCCTAAAGTGTAGATATGGCTCACTACGCCGTTAAAGCTTGGGTTGTCTTTAGGAATACTGCCGTCCAGATTTAAGCGTAATACTTTACCCATATATGTATGGTAGTCTTTACTATTGAGCTCTTGCTGAGTCGGAATATGCTGTGCCTGATTTGGTAAGAACAGATAAGCTAACTGATTACGGCCTTGGTCACCAATCGTATAGTAGATTTTTTGGTCTGGACCAATGACGAGACGACCAGACTGATGATCTTTTGATGACGGTAAACCTGCAATCAAATCAATAGGCTTTTCAAATGTATCTGTAGTTTTGTTATAGGTATATCTACGAATAATCGTCTGATTAGGTAACTCTTTATCTGTAGATTTTGGATTTTTAAAAGTACCAGAAATATAGATATAAGGGTTATGTTTAAAGTCAGGATGAAAAGCAAAGCCTAACAAACCATTTTGCCCATCAGCATCACTTACAATTTCAGGAACCTGAAATACTGTTTTCGCGCTACCAGATTCAGGATTTACTCTTAAAATTTTACCAGTCGCACGTTCGGTTAACCAAATTTGATTATCTGGCCCCCATAACAAAGCATGTGGTTTATTTAAGTTGGACAGAATCACTTTTTTATCAAAATTTTCTGTTTTCGCTTTTGCGAATTGAGCAGGTGTCAGAGGTATATCTGCAAATGCCGTATGAAACATAAATAGTTGTGCAGCACCTAAAAGAGTGATTTTTGCTAATAAATGTTTATTCATAGTTCCACCTTATAAAGTTTTCTAAAGAGTTACTTAAACCGCTGAAAACATTGGTTTGTATACGTTCTCTATATCTTTTGTATTATGATGATTAGCTCATTTATTAAAATCCAAATTTCTGCAAGGCTCTGTTGCATAAAAGTAGCTATTCAAAACAAATGAATATCTTATAAGTTGCCTTATAAATCATTGATCTCATTTTTAAGATAAATAATTTGAAAGAAAGCTTTAACAAAGTAATTGAAAAGTAAAATTTAATACTCAAATAGACAATTCAATCTATAAAAATATACATACCACATAGTTAAAAGATCCAAGCTAAAGGTTAAGGATCCTTACAAATCGAATTTCGCTATGTGTGCAAATTTTAAACCCCTTAAGAGAGAGCATTCTTATCAATTAGACTTACTTGAACCCACCTTTGATTACAAATCAGATGTCTATCCAAGTGATGATTGCCCAATAATCTTATCTCATCAAAATGAATGGGAATGGCGAAAAGTTAAATTTGGAATGTTGCCACCATATGCGAAAGAAGTTTCATTTAAATATGCAACTTATAATGCAAGAACTGAAACGGTTGATCACAAACGTTCATTTAAACATGCCTGGTCAAATGATCAATTTGGCCTAGTTCCTGTTGAAGCTATTTATGAACCGAAATATATCAATGGTAAAGCACATTGGTATGGCATCTTTCGTCAAGATGGGAAGCCATTTACGCTTGCAGCAATTTATGAAGAAACCATAATTGATGAGCAGAAAGTTAGAACAATGTCGCTGTTAACAATCAATGCAGATCGACATTCGTTTATGAAGCAGTTTCATAAACCTGACGATGAAAAACGTTCAATTATTGTAATACCTGACCATCTTAGAAACGATTGGTTAAACTGCAAACACACTGACGCTCCTGACTTTTTCTTAGATATGCCATTAAATGAATTTACGTCTCTGCTTAAAGCAGAAATGAACAAATCATAAAATAGTTAGATGCCTAATAAGTGAAAGTAGCAAGCTTAAATGGCTCCCCCTAAAAACTTATGTTATCCTTCGCACCTCTTTAAAACTTCAAATTTTCATTATCCATGACACTTACGCCACCTTAAGTTTATTTACCCTTCTCCTTTGTAAATAACTCATCACTGTCTAGTGATGTGGTGTAGTCGCTTGTGTGTTGGTATATCACATCACTAGCCTTTCTAAAATTTAAAATTCTAGGCTATTTCCATGTTAACGAATCTTCGAGAACAATGGTTCTCTAATGTCCGTGCAGATATTCTTTCTGGGCTTGTTGTTGGTCTGGCTTTAATTCCAGAGGCGATTGCCTTTTCAATTATTGCAGGTGTAGATCCCCAAATCGGTTTATATGCGTCTTTTTGTATTGCGGTTATTATTTCTTTTGTAGGTGGCCGTCCTGCCATGATTTCGGCAGCAACGGGTGCTATGGCCTTAGTCATGACGACCCTAGTGAAAGAACATGGTCTTCAGTATTTATTCGCAGCTACTATTTTGACGGGCATCATACAAATTATAGTAGGGTATCTTAAGCTTGCTAAGCTCATGCGCTTTGTCTCTAAATCGGTTGTGATTGGTTTTGTAAATGCTCTCGCCATACTCATTTTTATGGCCCAGCTTCCAGAACTAGTCAATGTAAGTTGGTACGTCTATCTATTAGTCGCTATTGGTTTAGCAATTATTTATCTATTCCCTTATGTACCAAAGCTTGGAAAAATTTTTCCATCTCCCCTTATATGTATTGTTATAATCACATTACTTGCCTTCTTTTTAGGCCTTGATGTGCGAACAGTTGGCGATATGGGAGCATTACCAAATACTCTACCTATTTTTTTAATTCCAGATATTCCTCTTAATTTAGATACACTTCTTATCATTCTTCCTTATTCATTGGCGTTAGCTGCAGTTGGCTTACTTGAGTCGATGATGACAGCCACAATTGTTGATGAAATGACGGATAGCCCGAGTAATAAATTTAAGGAATGTAAAGGTCAAGGTATTGCCAATATTGCCTCTGGTTTTATGGGTGGGATGGCTGGATGTGCCATGATTGGGCAATCAATGATTAATGTTAAATCAGGTGGTCGCACACGCTTATCTACTTTATGCGCAGGCATATTCTTGCTGATTTTAGTAGTATTTTTAAGTGATTGGTTGAAAGTTATTCCTATGGCTGCGCTTGTTGCTGTCATGATTATGGTATCAATAAGTACTTTTGAGTGGCGTTCGCTTACCCAATTTAAAACTAATCCTAAAAGTAGCAATACCGTTATGATTGCAACGGTTGTTGTAGTTGTAGCTACTCACAATCTAGCATTAGGCGTATTGACGGGTGTACTACTTTCCGCACTTTTCTTAGCCAATAAACTTGAAAATGATATACAGGTAATAAGTTCATTAGAAGGCAACGCTCGTTTATATGATTTAAGAGGACAAATCTTTTTTAGTTCTTCAGATAGATTCATGCAAAGCTTTAACTTTAAAGAGGAAGTAAAAGAAGTCATTATTGATCTGACTCATTCACATATTTGGGATGTCACTTCGGTTGCAATGCTTGATTCAGCAGTAGAAAAGTTCCAAAAGAATGGCATACAAGTTACTGTACGTGGTTTAAATGAAGCCAGTTCAATCATGATTGACAAGTATGGTACACATGCAAAAATTTAAAAAAAGGTCCTTCGGGACCTTTTCAATCATAGAGAATTATATTTTTATTAAGGAGATTTATATAACAAGCGGTTTGGGCTACCTGAAGGGTTTTTTACTACGTTACTGCTCGCTTGATTTAAAAGATTGGTAGAGATCGTTTGAGGTGAAGCCGTAGGTGTACTTTGAAGCATTTCAGCAACTACACCAGCAACATGCGGAGTTGCCATTGAAGTACCATTTAATATCTTGGTAGCTGTATTACTTCCAATCCAAGAAGAATTAATTTGGCTACCCGGTGCAAAAATATCAACACAGCTTCCATAATTAGAATAGCCTGCCCGAGTATCGGTATTATCTGTCGCAGCCACTGTAATGGCCTTACTTACTCTTGCTGGAGAAGATGTACATGCATCTGTATTTGAATTGCCAGCGGCTACGACCATGACATAACCATTATTATATAAATTTTCCACTGCACTATCTAAAGAAGAACTTGTTGCCCCACCTAAAGACATATTTACAACTGCAGGTTTTTTACCATTTTTTAATATCCAGTCTAAACCAGCAATAACATTACTTGAGGCCCCTGACCCATCACACCCCAAAATCCGGATAGGAACTAAATTGACATTTTTAGCAACACCATAGGTCGTACCCCCTACTGTTCCAGCAACATGGGTCCCATGTCCATTACAGTCGGTTGTACCATTGCCATCAGATATTGCGGTATAACCGCTTAACACACGTCCTGAAAACTCTTGGTGACTAGACAATATACCAGTATCCACGATATAAGCCGTAGTACCTGAACCCGTCTGTAAATAAGAATAAGCCGAATTTAATGGTAAAGCTTTCTGGTCTATACGATCTAGTCCCCAATCTGGATTACTTTGAGTAGTTGCATCAATATTTACTATTGTATCGCTTTCTACTGAAAGAACTTGAGGGTTCTTTTTCATCGCTTCAATAAAGGCTGTCCCTGCTGTATCAGGTAAATAAATTGCAAAACCTTTAAGAACAGTATCGTAGCTTTGTAAAACTTTACCAGCATGTTGTTTAGCAATATTTTGTGCGAAATCTTTAGAAGGACCTGCATCCTTATTTAATATAACAATATATTGATTTTTAATAATTCCTTTTGCTTGGGAAGAATCATTTACAGGATTTGCAACATTTGAAGCGGCATACACAAAATGAGTAGCTGCTATTGAAAGACAAATAGCAGACACTTGGCGAATATTCATGACTATCTCCATATATTATATTTCAGGTATTTTTATGATAATTAATAACTTTTTACTTCAGGATTAAAATTTTAGATGAGAACTTTGAGGAGTTTTATCTGCTTTTAAACCCCAACCATATTTTCATAATTTTTTAGGTTAAACAATATCAATCCACTTTTTTATAGAAAAATGTGACATCTATCTACTTATAATTTAAATATTTTATTTTTTTATAATTAAAATATCACTCTATTTGGGTTCAATAATATAAAAGAATATAACCATTATGATAAGAACTATAGTAGCCATTGCTAAGTAAGTACCAACAGTATTAAAACTTCTTAGAAACTTCAAAATATCCATAACAATATGATAATTAACAGGTTATAGACAATTATTTCAAAATATAAAAGTTCATACAACTATAAAAAATTAACAATTTCTTTAACTGTGATTAATATGTACAATAAATGTATAAATATATATTTCCTATTCTTTATTAATTAAGCTTATTAGAAATAAATTATTTGAATTTTCTTACCTAACTAAAATAAACCCTTTATATAAACTTAGCCAGTTTAAAAATATTTTTTAAATAAACATTTTTAATAAAAAATACCCACATATCTTAAAAATATGTGGGTATTAAAAAAACAAACAACTTTACAGACGCAGTATATGCATATATAAATATATACCTTTAAAGATATATTTACAATACTTCTTTAAGTTTTTCACTTGAATTGAACCGAATTTACTATTAACTGTCTTTTTAATGCGCGAATCTTTGTACCATTAACGAATTGTACAAAAATAAAAAAGTCCGCATCTTGGGAAGCTACGGACTATAAACTCATCTAAGCAACAGCTAAACAGTTTGTCGATTAGAGAGAAAACACTATCTTTTTAATCTAATCGAGATATTAGTTTAGGTCAACTTAAAATAGTATACAGCAGTAAAAAACTCAAAAAATTGTGACACACTCTACACTTCCTTATTGATTAAGCAAAAATCAATATATTTATTTAAATCTAATAAAACAATATATCAATTTATATGTTGTTCAACTTGGTTATTTAACATACTCAGTGCTCTTGTACTGAAATATTTTATTAGCTGAACTTAATATTATAAATAAGATAACTTTTCATGATTTTCCAGCCACCTATTGTTTCTATAATATTTAAATCAACTTACCCTATGTTTACCAAGGCTAACTCAAACTTAATTTCTCACTTAAATATAAATTTAAAATAGTGCTCTAAAATAGAGTAATGGTTAATTTCAGGAATAATTTCAAAAGAAATCATATCGTCACCTTGACTAAGTCGATACTCAAAATAATTTTGACTTTGCCATTTTAATTCACTAAGTTCTAATCCACCACACAAAATCGTACAAGGAATATTGATCTGTTCCTGCTGATGAATAGGACTATATTTCAAAATATCCTCTTGCGATAAGTTTAAAGCATGATTTAAATGAGTCTCTTGTATAGGTAATAAATCATAAATCCCACTTAATAAAGTTGCCTTGGATAATAACGGATGGTTTAAACATAAAGCACCAAGATGAGCACCTGCTGAATGGCCGACCAATACTACTTCGCCTGTTTTCCAATTTTGTTCAGCGATAAAATCGAGCGCTTGTTGAGTTTGAGCAACGATTTGTGAAATATGACTTTGAGGAGCCAAGTCATATTCTAAAAGTACACACTGCGCTCCTTTTGCTAATATGTACGGCGCTATAAAGGCAAAGTCCGATTTATCACACCACTGCCAATATCCCCCATGTATAAAAATTACGGTTTTATTGACATGTTCTAGAGGAAAAAAATCCAGAATTGATCGGTTCTTTGAACCGTACTTTATATCTTTTATATGATAATAGGCCTGATAACTCAGCAAGCTTCTGTATTGGAAGCCTGCTAGTATTTCACCTTCATTCTCTACCGTTGTAGCATTGTCATACCTTCTCATATACCAATCACCTCAATGTTTCTTCACTAGAGTTGAGATTTAACTTTACGGTAGAACGTTTCAAATAATAGAAAAATATAAGAACCAGAACTAAAGGTAGGCCAAATTGTAAAGTAGACTTAAATTCACTGGTAAACCAGGTAGTCACTGTAATGCTTAAAATCGCAATAAACCCAAACAAAGAGATAAATCGACTAGCAGGAATTTTAAATTTTAGTTGTATATTTTGCTGAACCATATGTCTTCTAAAAAATATATGAGTCACAAATATACTTCCCCACGTGAACAACGCACCAAACATGGATAGCGCAATCATAATTGGAAATGCGGAAGCTGGATTAATCGTATAAACAATACTAGCAATACCAATCCCTACCGCAGATAATAACAGCGCATTTACCGGTACCCCATTACTACTAATTCGACCAAAGACTTTTGGGGCATCACCTGCACGTGACAAGCTAAACAGCATACGAGTTGAAATATAAAGCATGCTATTCATAGCTGATAAGGCAGCTACAATTACAATAAAGTTTAAAATGCTATCCGCATACGGGATACCGACAATCTTCATGACCATAACAAAAGGGCTTGTTGCATCTGCTCCAATCAAAACAGTCCACGGCACCAAAGTAACGATTAGGAATAAGGACAATAAATAAAACAAAATGAGTCGAAGTGCTGTGCTTTTGAATGCTTTTTTAACTGCCTTTTCTGGGTCTTTAGCTTCGCCAGCCGCGACAGCAATCATTTCTATACTTAAATAACTAAATATTGAAATGATTACTCCAATCCAGACCCCACTAAAGCCATTTGGAAAAAAGCCCCCATGTCCTGATAAATGAGTTACAACTTGCGTCATTCCCTGATTGCTTTGCGTCAAGATACCAATAGACAAAAGAATAAATACGATAATGGCAAAAACTTTAATTGTGGAAAACCAGTATTCCACTAGTCCAAAAGCTTTAACACTATAGGCATTTACAACAAGTAAGGTCAGTGAAAAAAATCCAATCCAGACCCAAGAGTCTACATTCGGGAACCAGAGCTTCATATAATCAGCAACGGCGGTAATCTCTGTACCTACCGCCAGTACAATACAAGCCCAGTAACAGTAGCGAACTAAGAAGCCGGCAAGTGGACTCATATAATGTTCTGCATATGCACCAAATGAGCCCGAAGTAGGATGCTGAACTGTCATTTCAGCCAAACAAGCCATAAGCGCAAAAGCAATTAAACCACCAATCGCATAGCTGACTATGACTGCGGGACCTGCAAAGCTAATTGCAAATTTGCTTCCCATAAACAATCCGGTTCCAATTGCTCCACCAATGGCAATCATCCCCATCTGTTTTGCAGATAACTTTTTATGCAGCCCAGCTTCTCTATTTTGTATTTCATCAAAACTACTCATAAGCCCTCCTAGCCATTTGTTTTATTTTGATTCCTTAAAATCAGGTCACTTCACCGCGAACTAAATACTGCTTGTTTTTCCATTCACTATTCAGCATGGTTTCTTTTAAGTGCTGTACTGCATTCCAAACATCTTCAAAGCCCAGATACAAAGGTGTAATACCAAATCTCAAGACTGCAGGTTCCCGATAATCACCAATCACACCGCGTGCAATAAGTGCCTGAATAATTTCATAACCGAATTCATGACGATAACTAACATGACTACCACGATGCTTATGATCTAAAGGCGTAATTAACTCAAATCCAAATTCAGAACATTCTTGATGTACCAATTGAATAAATAAATCAGTTAATTTCAAAGATTTCTCACGGATTTTTTGCATATCAGCATGCAGGAAAATATCCACTCCGCATTCAATCAGACTCATAGAAATAACCGGCTGAGTCCCACATAAATATCGTCGGATACTATTCGCTGGCTCATAATGCTGTGCCATATCAAATGGTTTTTTATGACTCCACCAACCAGATAAAGGCTGCCAGAACTGATCACGGTGCTTTTCATTGACCCAGAGCAATGCAGGAGAACCAGGGCCACCATTTAAATATTTATAGGTACAACCAATTGCAAAATCACTATCAGTTTGATTAAGGTGCATAGGAACCGCACCGACTGAGTGGCATAAATCCCAAATCACCAAAGCATCTTTAGAGTGAATTTGTTCATTAATAGATGCCATATCATAAAAATAACCAGTGCGGTAATTCACATGGGAAAGTACTACTACAGCAACATCTTTCTCTAAAGCACGAGATAAGTCTTCTACGCCATCAATTAATTCAACCTGATAGCCCTTTTGAATTAAGTCAATGAAACCTTCAATAATGTAAATATCTGTTGGAAAAGCATCTTTTTCTGCCACAATAATTTTGTGTTCAGGGAATTTATCAGCCTGAATTTTTACCGCTGCAGATAAAACTTTAAATAAGTTCAGTGTAGTTGAATCTGAAATAACAACTTCACCTTGTTCCGCACCAATCAGTTTAGCGACTTTGTCACCCAGCCGTGTTGGTAACCCCCACCAGTCTGCCTTATTCCAGCTATTGATCAGATCTTCTCCCCATTCTTGGGAAATAATATGCTGAGCGACAGCCAAAGATTTCTTTGGTCTAGCACCTAAAGAGTTACCATCTAAATAAATAACGCCTTCTGGCAATGCAAATTCATCTTTAAATTTTTTGAGTTCATCTTCCTGATCCCAATACAAACACTGTTCACGAGTAATCATTTGGTATTGCACCTATTTCTACATTTCCTTTGTATTTGAATTTTATCACGTCAATTTGTACGATTTATTCGATAATATTTGATCAAAAATAGCTATTTTCGTATAAAATTCTAATTAAAATTAAAAAATATGGATGAAATTCGAAAATGAATGTAGATGCGATCGATCTAAAAATTTTGAAGTATTTACAAGACAATGCCCGTTTAAGTAACCAAGAACTTGCTGATCTTGTTAATCTTTCAGCATCTGCTTGTCACAGACGCGTCAAAATTTTAGAAACCAACGGAATCATTGAAAAATATCAAGCAAAAGTTAATTATGAAAAATTAGGTATAAAAATTGAGGCGATAGTTGAAATAAAACTTGCTCAACTCACCGAAAATGACCACAACTTTTTTTTAAGCCAAATCAAGAATTTTGATGAAGTCATCAATGCTTATATCATTACAGGTGAATCTAATTATGTACTGCACGTTGCCACTAAAGATCTAAACTCTTTTTCTCATTTTGTTATTAATACACTCAATAAAATTAAAGGTGTGGTAAGCATTAACTCAAAAATTATCTTACAGAAAATTATACAAAAGCCACTGTAGAATATTTAGCTAAAATTAAAAAAACTCTCGTTAAAGAATTTTTACTATGATCGAAACTGAACGTTTAATCTTAAGACAATGGAAAGAGTCTGATTCAGAGCCATTTATCAAAATGGGTTTAGACGAAGATGTTATGCGTTTTTTCCCAAAGCTTTTATCTGCTACTGAAAGTATAAGTTTAATTCAAAGAATATCAGCTCTTATTGATGAAAATGGCTGGGGATTTTGGGCGGTAGAATTAAAAGAAACTCAAGAATTTATAGGCTTTATTGGCTTACACAACCAACCAGAACAATTTGATTTTTCTCCCTGCATTGAAATTGGATGGAGAATTGCTACAGAACACTGGAAAAAAGGTTATGCCACTGAAGGAGCAAAAGCAGCATTGGACTATGCCTTTAATATTCTCAATAAAGATAAAGTGGTTTCTTTCACAGCAACAGTGAATAAGCCATCTCAAGCCGTGATGGAAAGACTAGGAATGCGCAAAGTTAAATACTTTAATCATCCCAAGCTTCCAGATGAACATGCCTTACAAAAGCATGTTCTTTATGAAATATATCATCCTAAACTTGAGTTATAATTCAGTTAAATAGTAATATAAATAAAATATTTCAATGAGTTAAAATGGTTGCTACTCATCAAAGTCATAACCTACAGAGGTGGAATACTCCCAATACTCATTAATCTTATCCGCAATATCTTCTTTGTCCATGGTAGTTAAAACGTAGAAAAGTTTTGCCTCTTTATTTTTTCTCAAAATTAATAAATTGTAATAGTCATATTCAGGGCCATTTAGCCCTAATGATGGCTGTTCTTCACAATGCTTCTCAGCCTTGTAATGCCATTCAAGTTTATAAGTATCAATACCATTGGCAGCATTGATCACTATGCCATCATTGGCTCCTCCAATAAATCCAATTTTCATCGCCTACTCTAAATTGTTATTCAAATGATTTTTAATATAACTTTAAATAAGTAGAGTTCAATTTATAAAATGTTTGCCAATACGTATCCTATGTAAATCAAAATAACGAGATGATTATTTCATTGTCCGTAAATACTCATAAGCTTCTTTTTCGTTGCTCTCAAGATGAACTTTTGCATCCGTTTCATCATTTAATGTTTCGTTTATTATTTTGCTCCCTTCATAAGAAATTTGATGACCAATTTGGAAGTCTGCTCCTAATGCATCAATCACAATAAACTGCCCAGCCGTGTTTGAAGCAATAAAAAAACTGTTGTTACGATAACCATATCTAATTGTATATAATCCCACTTTTATTCCAACTTTTAATAATATTTAAATAATGATAATTTCATATAAAGTATAGAAACGCAAAAAAAGTATCAAAAAACTAATTTACAACTCATACAACTACCTATTTTTAAAAATTTTATCAGTCATTTTTTTATCTACTCTACTTCTATGACCATTTTCAAAAAATTTATTCACATGGCACAATTTAGTAGTGGTATCACAAAATACACCATTAGAAAAAGTAAAAGCAGATGTATCAAAGTCACCTTGTGAAAAAGCTTGTTTTGCTTTTTTCGCACCTAAATATTGATTAGTTAAGGTTTTGGAAACACCCTTTCTATCCGCACAAATGTATTTATCACAGACTACACCTCTTTTAGGTGAAAAAACTGCAGCTGTATTTTGTGCCAATGTATTTGCACTAAACGCAAAACAAATAGAACCGATAAAAACAACAAAGAAATTAGAATTTTTCATTTTTTAATTCACTCGTTATCATTAATTATTGAAATAACATATCAAAAGTAAAATATCTTTAGAACTTTAAAATGATGAGATAACAACAAATCAATCTGTTTTTGAGGCTTTAATGTTTATAATCTTAAGCTAATTTCTTCCATGTATATTTAAAGCTGGAGCGTTCGCAACATGAATAAGGTAGTGCTGTTTGACATGGATGGAACTTTACTAGATTTGGCTTTTGATGACTTTATCTGGAACGAATGCTTACCTAAAAGACATTCCGAAACACATCATCTATCTTTAACTGAGAGTCAAGAAATATTAAACCAGTTTTATCGCAGCCATAAACATACGCTTGCTTGGTACTCATCAAACTTCTGGACACAAACAACTGGCGTGGATGTTTTAAAGCTCCAACAAGAATTTCAGCATAAAATTAAAGCGAGATCAGGATGCATGGAGCTGCTCAGCGCTTTAAAAACACAAGATTATCAATGTTGGTTAGTCACCAATGCTGACTGTGCGAGTTTAAAACTAAAACTTGATAACATTCCTATCCAAGATTTTTTTAAAGTCATCGTATCTAGCGAACAAATTGGTTACGCAAAAGAAGACATCCAATTCTGGAAAGAGTTGCAACGCTTGCATAATTTTGCACCAGAAAGCACTATTTTTTTAGATGACACACTTCCTGTTTTAAAAACTGCAGAAAAATTTGGTATAAGACACTTGTTTACTATCTTACAGCCCTCAAGTCTTAAGAGTAAAAGACAGCCACAAGATTTAGAGTATGAAGCTCTAGATCAGCTTACAGAGCTACTGTCTATTTTGAATCAAATTGATAGAAAGGATAATGATGTCAAAATTGCGTGAAAACGATGCTGTAGAAACCATGCGTGTCGACAAATGGTTGTGGGCAGCACGTTTTTTTAAAACCCGTTCTATTGCTAAAGCTGCAATTGAAGGGGGTAAAGTACATCACAATAATGAACGTGTAAAAGTTTCTAAAGAGATTCGTGTCGGTATGGAGCTCGTAGTTCAACAAGGTTTCGATAAAAAAACAGTTGTTGTTAAAGCGCTCTCCAATACCCGAGGACCGGCCCCTGTTGCACAACAACTTTATGAAGAAACAGAAGTAAGTATTGCAAGACGGGAGTTGATTGCTTCCCAACGAAAATTGCATAATCTAGCACGACCTGACCATAGACCAAGCAAGAAAGATCGGCGACAAATCAATCGGTTTAAACAGGATAATGATCAACATTATGAAGATCACTGGTCTTATAATGATGAATAAAAACGTCGAGTTGTGTCGCACTCACATATACAATATATAGAAGCTAGAGAAAAAATCTGTCACTATTAGCCCTGTGAAACAAGTTGAGATTCAATGCATCCACTTGGGTTAAACGTGATGAACATAGAGTATTGAGGTTTTTGAGATGGATGAGAATAAAAGCAAAGCATTACAAGCCGCTTTGAGCCAAATTGAGAAGCAATTTGGTAAAAATACGGTTATGCGTCTTGGTGATAACACTGTTCAAGCAGTTGAAGCCGTATCTACAGGTTCTTTAACTTTAGACATCGCATTGGGGATTGGTGGTTTACCAAAAGGCCGTATTATCGAAATTTATGGTCCTGAATCTTCTGGTAAAACCACAATGACATTACAAGCAATTGCTCAATGTCAAAAATCTGGTGGTACATGTGCCTTCATTGATGCTGAGCACGCCCTAGACCCTCAATATGCACGCAAACTTGGTGTAGATATTGATAACCTACTTGTTTCACAACCCGACAATGGTGAGCAAGCACTTGAAATTGCTGACATGCTTGTCCGTTCAGGCGCAATTGATTTAATCGTTGTGGACTCGGTGGCTGCACTTACACCTAAAGCAGAAATCGAAGGTGAGATGGGTGACTCTCATATGGGTCTACAAGCGCGTCTTATGAGCCAGGCACTTCGTAAAATTACGGGTAATGCTAAACGTTCAAACTGTATGGTTATCTTCATTAACCAGATTCGTATGAAAATTGGTGTTATGTTTGGTAGCCCAGAAACTACCACTGGTGGTAATGCTCTTAAATTCTACGCTTCAGTTCGTTTAGATATTCGTCGTATCGGTCAAGTAAAAGAAGGCGATGAAATTGTTGGTTCAGAAACTAAAGTTAAAGTCGTTAAGAACAAAATGGCTCCTCCGTTTAAAGAAGCTATTTTCCAAATTCTATACGGTAAAGGTACTAACCAACTAGGTGAACTTGTAGATTTAGCAGTACAACAGGACATCGTACAGAAAGCTGGTGCATGGTATTCATATCAAGGCAATAAAATTGGTCAAGGTAAAAACAATGTAATTCGCTATTTTGAAGAAAATACTCAAATAGCTGAAGAAATTGAACGTAATATCCGTGAACAATTGCTGACTACAGGCACAAATGGTGCAGTTCAAATTGAAGATGAAGAAGAGCCAGATCTTTTATTAGAATCGTAATTATACATGAGTCATAAAACGCCCTTCGGGGCGTTTTTTACAAGGAATTTTATATGTTCAAAAGAAACGATGAGCAATCTCAGCAGCGCCCTCCTCTTACTGGCCAACGTTTACGCTCATATGCTTTTGCTTTACTCACTCGCCGAGATTACTCTAAAGCAGAGCTTATCGAGAAATTAGCTCGTTATGCACAAAATATAGAAGAAGTAAAACAACTGGTTAAGGAGTTATCTGAACAAAATTACCAGAGTGATCAACGTGTTGCTGAGCAAATGCTAGCAAGCCAAATTCGTAAAGGTAAAGGACCGAAACGAATTCAACAAGCTTTAAAAACTAAACAAATTGAAAATGATTTAATTGCAGATGAAATTCAAGAAATTGATTGGGTAGAACAGGCTTATCAACTTAAAGTTAAAAAATTTGGAGAAGCTGTAGAGAAAGATCCAAAACTTAAAGCAAAACAGATCAGATTTTTACAATATAGAGGATTTGATTTAGATGTAATTTTAAAAGCAATCCAAAGAAAATTGGATTAAAAGAATGGTGGCAACCCCACTAGCAAAACTTCGGCACATCATAGATCTGCTACCGTTGCTACCTTCCGGTCCTGGCGGGGTTCACAGAGTACAATTGCGAAGCCACCAGCGGGGCTACCATTGCAAAACAAAGTATAGAGATTTTTAAAAGAGTTGCAACCCTTCTCTGCCTTTTTCGGCAAGTTTTTGTTTCGATTGATTAATTCCTCAGCAAAAATAGCTTTAAACCCCAAAAATGTAATTTCTTGAGCTTATGCTCTTTTCTTATTTTGCATAAAATATGCTTGAAGATTGTAAACTATCCTTGCATTTAAACTGTTAACTGCTTTAATTGCATTGATCAATGAAAAACCTTAGATATTTAGAGAATTGTTTTTTATATTCCTGTGTCAAGGTGGCTTTTATATAAAATTATGGATTTATACACATGCAAATGAAGAAGCATTCTTTATTATTTATTGCCTTAATGAGCACCACTTCTCTATACGCAAATATCCCTATCGAGTCTCGTGGTTTAAGTCAAAATGATGGTAGTGCATCTAATACTTCTTCAAGCAATATTTCAGTTCCTACAAATTTAAACTGGGAATTGATGCAAAAAAACCAACAATTAGAAAATGATATTCGTACATTAAGAGGTCAGCTTGAAGAACAAGCTAATGATATTGAGCAATTAAAGAAAGATCTAGCAAACCGATATACCGATTTAGATCAACGTTTAGAATTATTACACCAAAAAGTTGACCCTGACAGTGCTACACAAGACGATAGTTCGAATGCAACGTCCGATAACACTACTCCTGCTAGTGCACCAGCCCCTCAAACCACAGAGAGTAATAAAGTAGCTGTAGTACCAGCCACACAAACTTCTGAGCAGCAGCCTAGCGCACCAACAACCACTACTCAACCAGCACCAGCTGCTGCGCAAAACCAGTCAAATTCCCTCGAATTAGAAAAAGCTGCTTATACTGTAGCTTTAGATGCGTATAAACAAGGCGGTGCTAAAAAAGCAATTGCTCCAATGCAAAACTTTATAAAAAACCATCCTAATAGTATCTATACAGGTAATGCTTATTTTTGGTTAGCCGAGTTTCATTTAGCGACAGATCCAGTAAATTATAATGAAGCAAAGAAAAACTATAATGTCGTAGCTAACCAGTACCCAAATTCAAGTAAGGCACCTCGAGCATTGTACCAACTTTATAGTATCGCTAAAGATGTTGATAAGAATACTGTGTCAGCAAATCAATACAAGAACAAGTTACTTAGCCAATATCCAAAGTCTGAAGAAGCAAAATTCTTTAACAAATAATTTAGTTATAAAAAAAGACACTGTTAAAACAGTGTCTTTTTTATGTCTTCTTGATTAGCGCACAATTCCACGCTCTGATTGTTCAAGAGAATCAATCAAGAGTTGAGCTTCTGGAACTGAAGGTAAAATTTCACTTTTAATTTGGTCAATAGCTTGAACAGAAGTTAATCCAGATTTAAATATCAATTTATAAGCTTCTCTTAAGCCTTGAATTGTATTTTTAGACCAACCTTTTCTTCGCATACCTTCAATATTTATACCAAACGCATGTGCAGGGTTACCAGACGCCATCACATAGGCTGGAACATCTTTAAGGATCAAAGAAGCCCCACCAATCATGCTATAAGAATCGATCTTACAGAATTGATGAATTCCAGAATTACCACCCACAATAACGTGATCACCAATATGTACATGTCCAGCGACACCTACATTATTAGCAAAGATATTATGGTCACCTACGATACAATCATGTGCAATATGTGTATTTACCATTAATAGGTTATGACTACCTATCTTGGTTAATGCATTATCTTGCACCGTACCTCTATGTAAGCTGCAATGTTCGCGAATTAGATTATTGTTACCAATTTCAAGCCACGTTTCTTCACCTTTATATTTGAGGTCTTGGCAAACTTCGCCAACACTTGCAAATTGAAAGATTTCGTTATTTTGGCCAATTCTGGTAAAACCACCTACAACCACATGAGAATGTAATTTAGTACCAGCACCAATAGTCACTTGAGGACCAATAATACAATAAGGTCCTATTTGAACATCTGAAGCAATCACTGCAGATGGATCAATAATGGCGGTAGAATGGATTAAATCGTGATTGCTCATGCCTGCTCTGTTTTTTGGTGTGAAATCATAATCTCAGCGGTTGCTGCTACAATGCCATCAACGCTAGCTGTACAATTGTATTTGTAGATACCGCGCTTCTGCATTACCAACTCAGATTTTAATACAAGTTGATCACCTGCAACTACTTGTTTTTTAAATCTAACTCTTTCTGCACCAGCAAACAGAAATAATGAACCTGGTTTTGGCGTTTCATTGTTCATAATAAAACCAAGAACGCCTGAAACTTGAGCTAATGCTTCAACAATGAGAACACCAGGCATAATTGGATATTCTGGGAAATGCCCTTGTAGGAACTCTTCATTGATAGAAACATTTTTATAACCAACAATACTATTGTCAGTAACTTCAGTCACACGATCAACCAATAAGAATGGGTAACGATGCGGCAAATATTGACGAATCGTTTGAATCTGCATTGGTAATTCAGGGATGGCAAATTTAGGTGTAGTAGACTCGGTCATAATATTCTATTTACGCAAATTAAAAGTTGATTCAAGAGACTCTATTTGAGCTTGTATATGATCAAGTCGTTTAGTGATTTGGGTCAATGGCACATCTGCTAATTGTCGCAAGCGTACAATCGTCTTTTTCCAATGATTATTTTCAAATAATCCGGTTCCCGAAGAGTAAGTTCCAGCTTCAGAAATATTTTTTGTGACCATTGACATTCCAGTCAAAGTCACATTATCAGCAATTGAAAGGTGTCCTGCCACTCCACACGCCCCAGCTAGAATACAGTTTTTGCCAATTTTTGTACTTCCGGCAATACCGCACTTCGCTGCAATAGCAGTATTTGAACCAATATGGACGTTATGTGCAATTTGCACAAGGTTATCAATAATAACCCCATCTTCCAAAATTGTATTATCAAGTGCGCCTCTATCAATACTACAATTTGATCCAATTCGGACATCATTTCCAATTAAAACTGAACCTAATTGAGCAATACGATGCCACTTTCCTTGATATGGAGCAAAACCAAAACCTTCTCCACCAATGACAGTACTTGAATGAATACGCACCCGATCTCGTAATTTAGAACCACCTGTAATAGTGACATGAGAATCAATAAAACAGTCTTTTCCAACTTCTACATTATCATCAAGTTTGGTATGTGACTGAATGACGGTATTATCGCCAACTACACAATTTTCACCAATAACCACATAGTGACCAATATAAGCAGTTTCGGAAATAACAGCAGATGGATGAATTTGGGCAGTACTTTCTATGCCTGTTGAGCTAATCTTTTTATCAAATACATGGGTAAGGATTGCAAACGCAAGATAGGGATTATCAACAATAATAAAATTATCTTTTTCAGGAAGATGTTCTTTTAAAGCTGCGGTAACAATGTAAGCGCCCGCACGACTTACTTTAGCTTGATCGAGATGTTTCTCACCATTCACAAAAGTAAGATGGTTAACCTCTGCATTTTCCAAACTCGCCAAGTTTGAAAATTGAAGACTACCTTCACCAATTAGCTCACCTTTAACAAGGTGAGCTAATTCATCTAAACGATATTGTTGCGCTTTCATTAATTTATTTCATTGAATTAACCTTTTGTATCATTTTATCAGTTAAATCATACTTAGCGTCATAGGCAACAGTCGAATTTTTATTCAAAATAAAGTCAAGATTATTTTCTTTTCGTAATTGCTCAGCAGCTTGCTTAACTCTAGTCTCAAAAGTTGTATTCATACTTTGTAAGCTCGTTTGAACTCTTGACTGTAAGCCTTGCTGTGTTGAATTAAACTCATTTAATTTCGATTGATACTGAGATTGTAATTTTTTAATCTCATCTTCTTTCATTTTTTGGCCTTGAGTCTGCGCTTGACGTTGAAGCCCTTCTAACTCTTTACCTAATTGCTCAAGCTTAGTTGTAGTTGGTTTCACAGACTGGTTTAAGCTTGCATTTTGCTGTTTCAAATAAGTACTACTTTCAACAACTTTAGCAAGATCAATTACCCCATAACCAGCTGCATTAGCTGCTACAGAAGCCACTGTCAGGCCTAACCCTAACATTAATTTATTTAATTTATTCATGTAAATCTCTTTCCTTATTTCGTTATACAAAAAGATCGTACTTAGAAAGTACGACCAATTTCAAACTGGATTTCTTTAGTTTCATCACCCGGTTTATCATTTAACGGGAATGCATAGCTAAGTGACAATGGACCAATCATGGTAATCCAGGTTACACCAACACCCACACTATAACGTAAGTTACCTAAATCAAATCCATAATTATCTTCACAATATTTTCTGACATCCGTAATAGTCTGGCCTTTAATGATCATGCCTTTATTACCATAAGCTGAATTGTTGATATCACATTTTGTATCAAAAACCTGACCACCTTCCGCAAAAAGAACAGGGCGTACTTGGCGAGTCCAGTCACCTTTAAATGGCATTGGTAAAACTAACTCTGTACCAAATTGGAGAAGAGCATTACCACCTACTTCTTCAGGAGAACTATCATTTTGCTTAGTTTCTTGTAGATTTACACTTGGATATTTAGGTCCCAGGGTACTGTTGTCATAGCCTCGAACAGAACCGTAACCGCCTGCATAGAAGTTTTTATAGAATGGTAAGTCATTACCATAACCTAACTTGCCATAACCACGAAGTACAAAGCCGGTACTACCAATAGGGAAAAATGCTTGAGTATCATAAGTTACTTTTTGATAATCAACATCACTACCTGGTAAACCAATTTCAAGACCTACACGATGAGACATACCTGACGTTGGGAAAATTGGTCTATTTAAGGTGTTATAAGACCAACCCAAGTTCAAGTTATAAGTAAAAAACTCACCTTCGAATGCGCTTCCAAAAGGAGCAGAAGTTTGACCATCAGGACATTTCCCACTAGCATCTAGATCTACTAAACAATAAGTACTTGTTGAAGTAGTTTTTCCACCATTTGCCAACAAATAGTCACGTACATATGTAGAAACATAAGGGCCTGTGGTTACTTTAGTGTTATCAACGCCCACCGAAGCACTTAAACTTTGATTTTCGTCAATAGGGTAACCAAAACTTAAACTACCACCAAAACTATCCGTTACATAGTTGTTAACGTTATAGTCATCATTCAGCTTCGTTTTACGATAATACACGTTATAACCGCGGCTTACCCCATCAATGGTAAAGTAAGGGTCGGTAACACTTAAGTTGTAATAGTCTTGAGTTTCAGAACGAGATAAGTCAATTGCTACTCGGTTACCTGTACCCATAAAATTAGTTTGACTAAGTCCTGCTTGGAACGTAATACCACCACTTTGCGAATAACCAACCGCTAATGTAGTAGTACCTGAATGTTGTTCTTCAACATTTACGTTTAAGTCAACTTGGTCGGGAGAGTTTGGAATACGAGCAGGTTTAATATCAACTGTTTTAAAGAAACCTGTACGCTCTAAACGAACCTTAGATAAGTCAATTTTTTCATTGCTCGCTAATGCACCTTCCATCTGACGCATTTCACGACGTAATACTTCATCAGAAGTTTTGCTATTACCAGTAAAATTAATACGACGTACGGTAACTTGTTGACCTGGATTCACATAATAATTTAAGTCAACAACGCCAGTTTCATTATTAATCTGCGGCACAATATTTACATCTGCAAAGTAATAACCTGCATTACCATACTTACGTAAAAGTAATTGCTTAACCGCATTTACTTTTTCTTGTGAATAGGTATCACCGTCTTTATAAATTTTTAATGCTTGTAATTCTTCAGGCTTATAAAGCGCATCACCTAAGAATTTAGTTTGACCAAATTTAAATTGGCTACCTTCATCAACACCAACCTCAATAAAGATATGCTTTTTATCTTCACTAATATTGAGTTGGGAATTATTAATATTAAAATTAATATAGCCTTTGTTAAGGTACATGGCACGTAAAGCTTCAAGGCTTGCAGCCATTTTTTCACGTGCATAGCGGTCATTACGTGTGACTACAGAAGCCCAACCACTTTCTTTAACAGCAAATGCTTGTTTAATTTCACTGTCTTTAAAAACAGTATTACCAATTACATTAATATCAAAGACTTTTGCCGGCGTTCCTTCATTAAAATTAATTTTTAATTCAACGCGGTTATTTGGGCGAGCAACTGTATCAACTGTAACATCAGCATCATAACGGCCTTGTTGAGTATATTGTTGCTCTAATTCTGTCTCAATGGTTTGCAAAGCAGATTTCTTAAAAACCTCACCCTCAGCAATACCCATTTTTTTGAGGCCTTGTTCTAGAGCCTCTTTAGGAATAAGTTTATTACCCTTAAATTCAAGCTTTGAAATAATTGGGCGCTCAATAACATTAAAAACCAAAGTATCATTTTCTTTTGATGCTTTAATATCATCAAAAAGTCCAGTGGCATACAATGTTCGAATTGCTTCGGCGATCATCGGTTCATTAACGCGATCGCCACTGTTGATTGGCAACATGGTATAAACATTTGCAGGGGTAAGACGGACCAACCCGTTTACACGAATATCTCTAACAACGAAATCATCAGCTGCATATGCTTGTTGTACCGCTGCCATAGCGCTAACAAGTGCCAAAGGCATTAAAAAATGTGTGTGCCGCATGCCAGTTTTTTCCAGTAAGTTATAAATCCATATACGTTTACAAACGCATAAAGTCATTAAATAAAGCTAAAAGCATCATACTACCGAGCAGTACCATACCAATTTTTAGACCAAACATTTGTATTTGTTCAGAAACAGGCTTCCCACGAATAGCTTCAATAATGTAATACACTAGATGACCACCATCTAACATTGGAATTGGTAATAAGTTTAAAATTCCAAGGCTTACACTCATTAAAGCCATAAAAGAGATAAAGGTTTCCCAGCCCATTTCTGCACTTTGGCCAGCTACTTTTGCAATGGTAATTGGCCCAGAAAGATTTTCTAATCCAATTAGTCCCTTAACCATTTTTACTATTGAATTCAAAATCATGCTAGAGATTTGGCCAGTTTTATCAAGTGCCATTTCAAAAGCTTGTATTGGAGTATATTGAATTGTTTGCTTATATTCGTCAGGAATTGTAATTTTTCCAGCATCACTTTTTACACCAAGTACTCCATTTACCTGCCCCATGCTATCACGCTTACCTTGTGGCATAACTTGTAAATGTACTAGTTGTTCATGACGTAAGACATCAATCTTAAGTAACTTTTCTGGGGAACGCTGGACAACTTCTACCACGTCGAACCAATCTTTCATAGGCTGGCCATCAATCGCAACAATACGATCGCCCACTTTCATCCCTTGACGAATCGCCGCACCATCTTCCGTTAACTCTGTTACAACAGCAGGAATCACAGGTCGATAAGGCAAGAAACCTAATACGTCCAGTGCAGATTCATTTTGATTTTTTAAAAAATCTTTAATTGGTAATACAAAATTTTTTTCGGAACCAGCACGGTCCACATCAATATTTACAGTACCTGTTTCCCCAACTCGATCAATCAAAGCAAAGTTTAGCTTTTCCCATGTTGTTGTCTCTTTCCCATCAACAGCAATAATTTTGTCACCTACATGTAACTGGGCTGCTGCAGCTGGAGAGTTTGGAATAATTTTGCCAATTTTAGTATTTAATTGTTCTTGGGCTGGTAAAAACAAAATCCAAAAGAGGAGTACGGCAAAAATCAAGTTAATTAATGGTCCAGCAGCAACAATCGCTATACGTTTCCACGGTTTTTGCCGGTTAAAAGCATATGGTAGATCTTGTTCTGCCACATTACCTTCTCGCTCGTCCAACATTTTGACATAGCCACCTAAAGGTAAGGCAGAAAGCTGATATTTAATACCAGACTTCTTAGACGTCCATTTCAGTAAAGTTGGTCCAAACCCAATTGAGTAAACTAAAACTTTAACACCAAGTTTTCGCGCAACCCAGTAATGGCCAAACTCATGGATTGCAATTAGAGGCCCAAGTAAAAGAGCTGCCGCTGCAATCATAAACAGTGCATTCATTTCAGCCTCCAATACTTGATATATATTGCTGAGCTATAGATCGGGCCACTTTATCTTTATCTAAAATGCACTCGATGCTTTCAGCCGCTGCATTCTCTAATTTTTCCAAAGTATGCTCTACCACTTGCGGAATACTTGTGAATCCAATCCTTTCCATTAAGAATGCTTCAACTGCAATTTCATTAGCTGCATTCAAAATGGTGGGCGCCAAACCTCCCGCACGCATTGCTTGTCTTGCCAAATTTAATGCAGGAAATTTTTGGGTATCCGGTGCCTGAAAATTAAGTTGAGAATACTCAAATAAATCTAAAGCAGGAACATTAGTTTGTAAACGCTCAGGCCATGCCAATGCATGTGCAATCGGAGTACACATATCCGGGTTACCCATTTGTGCTAATGTTGAACCATCAACATACTGCACCATAGAGTGAATGATACTTTGTGGATGAACAACAACTGTAACAAAATGTTCAGATATTGAAAATAAATGACAAGCCTCTATTAACTCTAACCCTTTATTCATAAGAGTAGCTGAGTCAACCGAAATTTTTTGTCCCATTGACCAGTTTGGATGTTTGCATGCTTGTTGCGGCGTTACATGAGTCAATTGTTCTAAGGAGTGATTTAAAAAGGGACCACCAGATGCTGTAAGCAATATTTTAGATACACCTAGCTGTGGTTGCCCTGTTCTATCTGCTTGTAAATAATTATGAGGCAATGATTGGAAAATTGCATTATGTTCCGAATCAACTGGCAATAACAATGCCTGATGATCACGAGCAGCTTGCATCATGATTTCACCAGACATAACTAATGCTTCTTTGTTGGCAAGTAGTACTCTTTTACCTGCCTTAACAGCCGCTAAAGTTGGCAACAGCCCAGCTGCCCCTACAATTGCAGCCATAACAATATCCACATCAGTATGAGATGCGATATCGACTAAACCCTCTTGCCCAGCTAAAACATCAATATCCGATATATTTTGCTGAGCAAATAGTGTTTTTAGTTCAACTATTTTCTGTTCAGGAACAACAACAACTTTAGGTCGAAACTGTTTGCAGATTTCAACAAGTTCAGAAATTCGACTATGCGCCGAAACTGCAAAGACTGAATACTTATCTGGATGTTGACCTAAAATTTTTAAGGTACTTCGTCCAATAGAACCGGTTACACCCAATATGCAAACAGATTGTGTCATCTATAAATCTACACCAATAAGCTTTAATATATACATTCCCGTTGCAAAAATCGGGGCTGCTGCGAGTAAAGAATCAATACGGTCCAATACACCACCATGACCTGGCAAAACACGGCCAGAGTCTTTAATACCAGCACGGCGTTTGATCATTGATTCAAATAAATCACCTAATACTGAACCGAACACTGTAATTAAAGACAAAATCAAGAATAGAAGTTGTTGAACCCAAGTTAGGTTTAAATATTGATATTGCACCACAAGCATTACAATAATTGTAGTGAGAATACCGCCATATAAACCTTCTACTGATTTATTAGGACTTACTGTAGGCGCCAATTTTCTTTTACCGAATTTACGGCCTACAAAGTAAGCTCCACTATCTGCACCCCACACAAGCAAGAACAAATACATCAACCACCATGGTGAGCTTTGCCATACTACAAAGATTGCAGTCACTGCTGCACAGATAAGAATCAAACCAATGACATATAGGGTCGCGTTATACCACCCATCGAATTCAGGAAAAGACTTAACCCAATAAACACTAACGAGCCAAGTTAAAATTGAAGCAGACCATAACAGTAAAGCAATGTCATGAAAGAACAAGGCAACGCCAGAAACAAAGGCAACAAGTAGACCATAGCCCCAAGCTTTAGGTTTTACTACTGCACCAACTTCCCTAGGCATTAACTTATACCATTCATACCCCGCAACTCCTGCTGCTACAATCATAAGTACCAACATTGGATAATGTGATTGCGTAGCAAACATACAGCCCAAAACAACTGCAACAAGTACCAATGCGGTAACAATCCGCTCTAACATTATAATTTCTCGATTTTCTCTTGCTGAATTTGTTCAGATGTTTTACCGAAACGACGTTCACGCCCTGAAAAAACATTCAATGCATGGTCGAATTCTTCCACTGTAAATTCCGGCCACAAAGTATCCGTAAAATACAGCTCCGCATAAGCCGCTTGCCATAACAAGAAGTTAGATATACGGAAATCGCCACCTGTACGGATCAACAAGTCCACAGCTGGCAGATCGTTTAGACTGACATATTTTGCGAACAAATCAACATTTATTTGATCAGCGTCAATTTCGCCACGGGAAACTGCTTGAGCAACCTGCTTAGCTGCATTTGCAATATCCCACATACCACCATAGCTTACTGCAATAGTTAATGTCATGGCCTCATGATGTGCTGTTTGTTGCTCTGCATCTTCCATTAAGGCAACTAAATGTGAAGGTAATCGGGAACGATTCCCTATAAAGCGCAAAGCAATATTGAATTTCTTCATGCGAGGTATTTGCTCATGAATCGTTTCTTCAAGAAGTTTCATAAGCAGATCGACTTCATATTGTGGTCGATTCCAATTTTCACTCGAAAATGCAAAAACAGTTAAAGCACGAACGCCAGTTTTAACACAATGTTCAACAATAGGGTCAAGAACATTTTTACCCTCTCTGTGCCCATCGCCTTTTTGCATTTGATTTTTCTTTGCAAAGCGATTGTTGCCATCCATGATGATGGCAACATGCTGAGGAAGATGATACTCTTCTGAATCGGTCATAAAAATTAGACCTTCATCAATTCTGCTTCTTTCGCTGCTAGACGCTTGTCTACTTCTGCAACATATTTATCAGTGATTTTTTGGATATCATCGCCTGCACGACGCTCATCATCTTCAGAAATTTCTTTCTCTTTTAACAATGCCTTAATATCACCTAATACATCACGACGAATATTACGGATAGCAACTTTCGCATTTTCAGCTTCACTACGAGCGATTTTCTGCATATCACGACGTGTTTCTTCAGTTAAAGCTGGTAAAGGTACACGGATTGAATCAGCAGTAATAGGATTTAAACCTAAATCACTTTCACGAATTGCTTTATCAATTGCAGCAACCATCGTACGCTCAAATGGTTGAACGATAAGCGTACGAGAATCTTCAACACCAACGTTCGCTACTTGGTTTAAAGGCACATCAGAACCATAGTAAGGAACCATTACCCCATTTAAAATTGATGGGTGTGCACGGCCGGTACGAACTTTAGCAAACCCTTGTTCCAAAGACTCAAGAGTTTTTAACATACGCTGTTCGCTGTCTTTTTTCAGATCGTTAATCATATGATCTTCCTTACTTATTTATTCAAGGATGTATATAACAAATTTAATTTAGCGCTAGTATAAAGAGCTTTACGGCACACGTACATTATTTAGTAACGCGTGTACCCTCTTTTTCACCCATTACCACTGACAATAGCGCACCAGATTTATTCATATCAAATACTTGTAATGGAACATTATGGTCACGGCATAAGCAAATTGCCGTTAAATCCATAACACCCAGTTTTTCATCTAACACTTGGTCAAATGTTAAATGATCATATTTCACTGCATCTTCGTATTTGCTTGGATCTTTATTATAAACACCGTCTACTTTGGTCGCTTTCAAAATTAAATTTGCTTCAATTTCAATACCACGTAAACATGCTGCTGTATCAGTTGTAAAGAATGGATTTCCTGTTCCTGCTACGAAAACGCACACTTCGCCTTGGCTTAAATGACGAATCGCATCACGACTTGAGTAAGACTCTACAACAGTACCGATTGGTAGCGCTGACATAAGACGAGTTCTGATATTACGGCGCACCAATGCATCACGCATTGCCAAACCATTCATAACAGTTGCAAGCATCCCCATCTGATCACCTGTTACACGGCCAACCAAACCGTCTTTTTGTAACTGGCTACCACGATATAAGTTACCGCCACCCACAACGATACCTACTTGCACACCCAAGCCAACCAAATGTGCAATAGAAAGTGACATCTGATCTAAAACTTGAGCATCAATACCCATATCTTTATTACCTGATAAAGCTTCACCAGATAATTTTAATAAAATTCGTGAATAACGGGGGCTGATTGTTTCCGCCATGATTTTGCTCCAAGACCTCTTAAACTGAATGCTTTTTGAATCGCGATTCGATTAGACCGATTTAATTTTAATTAACTTTGCAAATAAGTCGTATTCATCCGCATCGGTAATTTCGACTTCCAACATATCGCCTGGTTGAATAGTGCTCTTATCGATATCTTCTACAAAGACATTACCGTCAATTTCCGGAGCATCGGCATAAGAACGTGCAACAGCAACAGGATATTCATCTTCCAAACTATCGACCAATACAGTCATCGTTTGACCAATACGTTTTTGTAATTTGGCAGCAGAGATTTGTTGCTGCACTTGCATAAAGCGCTCGTAACGCTCTTGCTTAATTTCTTCTGGCACATGATCTGGTAAATCATTTGCCGTAGCGCCTTCTACTGGTGAATAGGTAAAGCAGCCTACACGATCAAGTTGAGCTTCAACCAACCAATCGAGCAAAATCTGGAAGTCTTCTTCAGTTTCGCCTGGAAAGCCAACCACGAAAGTAGAACGGATCACAAGATCCGGGCATTTTTCGCGCCATAATTTAATTTTTTCTAATGTATTCTCACTATGCGCCGGACGTTTCATTAATTTAAGAACGCGTGGGCTTGCATGCTGGAATGGAATATCGAGGTATGGCAAGATTTTACCTTGAGCCATTAAATCGATTACTGCATCAACATGTGGATATGGATATACATAATGTAAGCGAACCCAAATTCCAAGCTGACCAAGTGCTTCACACATGTCAAAGAATTTGGTTTTTACGGGCTGTCCATTCCAGAAATCGAGCTTATATTTGGTGTCTACGCCATAAGCTGAGGTATCTTGGGAAATGACCAAGATTTCTTTTACACCTGCACGTTTTAACGCAGCAGCTTCTTCTAATACGCTTCCAACCGGACGTGATACTAAATCACCGCGCATGCTCGGGATAATACAGAAGGTACAACGGTGGTTACAGCCTTCAGATATTTTTAAATAAGCATAATGTTTCGGTGTTAAACGGATACCTTGCTCAGGAACAAGGTCAATAAACGGATTATGTTTAGGCGGTGCTGGGACATATTCATGTACAGCTTCCATAACGTCTTGATAAGCTGCTGCACCAGTAACTTTTAGAACATTAGGGTGCATTTGACGAATTTTATCTTCGTCTTTACCTAAACAGCCTGTCACAATAACTCGGCCATTTTCACTCATGGCTTCGCCAATTGCATCTAAAGATTCTTGTACTGCAGATTCAATAAAACCACAGGTATTAACAACAACTAAATCAGCACCATCATAATCTGATGCAACTTGATAACCTTCAGTCTTTAACTGAGTTAAAATTCGTTCAGAATCTACCAATGCCTTAGGACAACCTAAAGAAACAAAACCGACTTTGGGGGTCTTCATGAATCTGCGCTCCACTTGAATGCGCGTATTGTATGTCTTTTCTCGTCTCAAGCATAGGTGGAAACCCTACTCTTTGTGTAATGCACCAAAATACAACCAATATTTGCACCAAAACTCAATATTGCACCAAGTTGGATCATGATATTATTAATGTATACATCCGTATTTTTGACCAAAAGATATTAAGAACGATTTTAGAGCGCTTTAATTACGCTTAAAACCTTAAAATAAACCATAAACAAAGTTGGCGTACATTTTGCATCAATCATGTTCTATAACGGTGAAAACCGATAACCAATGAAGATGCCATTGCGCCATTTTAAGACAGGAACGATTCGCTAATGGATCAACACACACCTATCGACTATCGCCTATTGGTAGACAATTTAACCACTGCGATTTTATTAATCGATAGTAACTTTAATATTTTTTATTTGAATTCCGCTTGTGAAGCACTTTTTGACATTAGTTTGCTTCGCGCTTCTGGACAACCGGTTTTAAATTTACTTCATGCACCTGATGATACCTTTAATACGCATGAAGCCCTATTGAACACGTTAAAAACGGGACAACCTTATACACGTCGTGAAGCCATCATTAATGTCAATTTTAAAGATTTACATGTGGATTATACGGTCTCGCAATTAAATGCAGGTAAAAGCTACCACCCGCTCTTACTTATTGAGTTAAATCCTATTGATCGTATGTTGAAAATTTCTAAGGAAGAAAACTTAATTCAACAACATCAAGTGGCTAGACAACTGGTTCGAGGCGTTGCTCACGAAATTAAAAACCCTCTGGCTGGTATTCGGGGGGCAACTCAGTTACTTGCTCGTAGTTTAAATGACGAGAGCTATGCTGAATTTACGGATATCATTATTAACGAGGTAGATCGTCTCACCAATTTGGCCGACACCATGTTGGGCTCAAGACAACTGCCAAGTTATGAAAATGTAAATGTGCATGAACCTCTAGAACGGGTACGCTCTTTAATCGCAAATCAGACCAAGAAAAAAATCAAAATTACGCGTGATTATGATTTGTCTTTACCCGATGTAAAAGCCGATCGCGACCAACTCATTCAAGTCATGCTCAATATTAGCGTTAATGCCATTCAAGCTATTACAGAAAATAAATCATTTTTTATAGATCAAGAGCCTGAATTAATTTTACGTACCCGTATTCAACGTCTAGTCACCATTAATGGAGTACTCAACCGCTCTGCTGTACGAGTCGATATTGAAGACAATGGACCGGGTATTCCCGAAAGCATTTTAGAGTCTGTGTTCTATCCTTTGGTTACAGGACGAGCAAAAGGCACAGGGCTTGGCCTGAGTATTGCACAGAACATCATGCATCAACATAACGGAATGATTGAATGCCAATCAGTTCCTGGAAAAACAATGTTTAGCTTATATTTACCTTGGGAGTCAGACCGTGTCGCGAAATAAAATATGGGTTATTGATGACGATCGCGCCATGCGATGGGTACTTGAAAAGACCTTTAAAGAAGAAGGATTTGACGTCACCAATTTTGAAGAAGCTCAAACAGCACTTGAACGTTTACATCATGATGCGCCCGATGTCATCTTAACTGACATTCGTATGCCAGGTATTGATGGGTTAACTTTCTTATCTAAAGTGAAAAACTCTCACCCCGACTTGCCTGTTATCATTATGACAGCGCATTCGGACTTAGAGTCTGCTGTATCAAGCTATCAGACTGGTGCATTTGAGTATTTACCAAAACCATTCGATATTGATGAAGCTTTAGCTTTAGTCAATCGAGCAATTTTGCATATCAATAAGTTGCAGCAGCAAGAGGCGACAAAAACAGCTTCACCACTACAATCAACAGAAATTATTGGCGAATCTCCTGCTATGCAAGAGGTTTTCCGAGCGATTGGTCGTTTATCTCAGTCGCATATTACCGTTTTAATTAATGGTGAATCAGGCACAGGTAAAGAACTGGTTGCGCATGCTTTACATAAACATTCTCCACGACGCGCTAAGCCTTTTATTGCTTTAAACATGGCAGCAATTCCTAAAGATTTAATCGAAACGGAATTATTTGGTCATGAAAAAGGTGCTTTCACGGGTGCAAACACCCAACATCAAGGCCGCTTTGAACAAGCAAATGGCGGAACACTATTCCTTGATGAAATTGGTGACATGCCCTTTGAAACACAAACTCGATTGTTACGTGTGCTCGCAGATGGTGAGTTTTACCGAGTTGGTGGACATATACCCGTTAAAGTAGATGTCAGAATTGTCGCGGCAACCCATCAAGACTTAGAAAAACTGGTGAATGAAGGTCGTTTCCGTGAAGACTTATACCACCGTCTAAATGTTATTCGAATTCATATTCCGAAGCTTGCGCATCGCAGTGAAGACATCCCGATGCTGGCTCAACATTTCTTGGCTCGCGCGGGTAAAGAGCTAGGCGTAAGTCCAAAGATTTTACGCACTGAAACAACGGACTATATGCAACAATTACCATGGCCTGGTAATGTTCGTCAGCTTGAAAATACCTGCCGTTGGTTAACCGTCATGATTACTGGTCGTGAGGTTTATCCAGAAGATTTACCTTCTGAGCTTAAACAGGTTCCACTCCAAAAAAGTAGTGAGACTAGTCAACCAGCACCATCTTTTGAACGTATTTCTTTGCACCATTGGGATGAGCTACTAAGCCAATGGGCAATTCAAAAACTTAAAAATGGTGAAATGAAGATATTAGACATTGCTACTCCAATGTTTGAGCGCACCTTAATTAATGCAGCACTACAGCAAACTCGTGGGCGCAAACGCCATGCAGCCGAGCTGTTAGGTTGGGGTCGTAACACCCTAACCAGAAAGTTAAAAGAGCTGGGCATGGACTCTGCTGATGACGATGATGAGGACGAACATAAAGCAACTTTATCAGAAGCTTAAAACCGAAGCAAAAATCAAAAAGCGGCTAATTTAATTTAGCCGCTTTTCTTTATGACTATTTAAAACGGAATTAACTGCCAAACTAAAATGTGAACATACAGTTACATGATCAAAAAATTCTAAATTTCTACATAAATCATTATATTTTCTATATTTTCCCTAAAACTATGCTCTACTTATTGTTTACCAGATGACCTAAAAACATACCAATGACCATCGTTAAAGATAGATTTGCTATACTAGATAAGCAGTGTTAGCCGTCGTTATTAAATTTTATGCATGATCCAGTCCTTGAGTCACATCATCTCGTATGTGAAAAACCCCAAACACGCCGCGGTATAGAACGTCGTTTAGCTCTATTGCTAAGCGCAACCGAGCTGTTTTTGGAAAAAGGATATGATGCTGTCTCTCTTGACGACATCGTTAATCATGCTGGTGGTTCAAAAACCTCTATTTATAAATACTTTGGTAATAAAGATGGCTTATTTACTGCAATCTGCGATTATCGCCGTGAAATGTTTTTTAAAGATATCTGTATTGCATTTCAACCAGAGCAAACTTCTTTAAAAGATTATTTAATCCAAACTCTCATCCGTTTTTATAAGCACATTATTCAACCTGAACACATTGCCTTTTTACGTTTGGTTATTGAACAAACTCAATGTAATGCAACTTTGAGCCAATACTTATATGAAAAATGTGCTCTGGATGTCCAAAATACAATTGCTCAAGCCTTACTCATATCTCATCAATCAGGTGAAATTACCTGTACATCTCCTGATCATTCCTCTCTTATGTATTTTGGAATTTTACGTGATATTGAATGGCGAATGATTATGGGAATGCCTCTCCCACCTAATGAAACAGAAGTCATTGATTATATTAACTATTGTGTTGATATTTTCTTAAAGGGCCATCATAAAGTCTAATTCTTTTGCATTTTGAAATGCTTATAGTATAGTAGACTTCTTTTTTTCCACTTCCACCCAGCCAACAACAGATAATTGTTGTAATTCAAAACAATTATTATGGAGTAGCTACATGGCTCTAAGACATTTCCTGACTTTACGTGATCTATCCACTCTAGAACTTAATCGCATTTTGGAACGCGCAAGCGAACTTAAGAAAATGCAGCAAAGCAATAAGGTATATCAACCTTTTGTTGGTAAAGTATTGGGAATGATTTTTGAAAAATCGAGCACACGCACTCGTATTTCTTTTGAAGCCGGTATTAATCAATTTGGTGGTAGTGCCATTTTCTTATCACCACGTGATACGCAATTAGGCCGTGGTGAACCGATTGAAGATTCAGCACGTGTTATTTCAAGCATGCTTGATATCGTAATGATTCGTACTTTTGGTCACGATATCGTTGAACGTTTTGCATCTTATTCAAAAGTTCCTGTTATCAATGGCTTAACTGACGATCACCATCCTTGTCAGTTACTTGCAGATTTACAAACTTATATTGAACATCGCGGCAGTATTGAAGGCAAAACCGTAGCTTGGATTGGTGATGGCAATAATATGTGTAATTCATACATTGAAGCTGCACACATGATGGGTTTCAAACTCAAGATTGCATCACCAAAAGGTTATGAACCTAAACCTGAGTTTTTAGCAGAGTTTGGGCATTGTGTGGAACTTTTTGATAATGCGGAAGATGCGGCTGTAAATGCTGATCTTATCGTTACAGATGTATGGGCAAGCATGGGACAAGAAGAAGAACAGAAACTTCGTGAAAAAGCCTTTGCTAATTTTCAGGTTAACGAGAAATTAATGGGACTTGCACATCCGGACTGTTTATTTATGCATTGCTTACCTGCTCATCGTGGTGAAGAAATTTCTGAAACCATGCTCGACCATAAAAATGCCGTAGTATGGGACGAAGCAGAAAACCGTCTGCATGCACAAAAAGCTTTAATGGAATTTTTACTCAACGAAAATTTGAAAAAAGCTTAATTTCTAATTCAAAAAACAGCATCGTTAAGGTGCTGTTTTTTTATTTTTATAAGATCCCTATTACCCTCATTTATTATTTTAAAAATTTTTATGATGTTGCCCAATATATAAACAGCCTATATTTCAACTGTCACACATAATCGTGTATAACATTCTACACAATAAGCCAAGCCTACTCGTGTAGAGTGCGATTATGACAACCCTTGAACAATCATTATCTGAAATCACTGCATTTTCGATCATTCATGAACATTTATTTAGTTCAGCGCAACCTTCTATCGAACAACTTAAGCTCATTAAAGAGTATGGTTGTAGCACTGTTATAAATTTAGCTTTATCGAATTCACCAGATAGTATTAAAAATGAAGATCAGGTCTGTCTTGAATATGGTTTAAATTATATTCATATTCCAATTGACTGGGAAACACCCTCTTCTGACCAATGCTTATTAGTTTTAGATTTGATTGATCATTTAGTGCAGAATGAAATTGTTTGGATACATTGTGCCAAAAATAAACGCGTAAGTTGTCTTATGTATGTCTACAGACAATTTTATATGAATATGGATATGCCAACCTGTCAGGATTTGCTTCATGAAATTTGGGAGCCAAATGAAACATGGACAGGACTCATTCATAGTATTACCTTACAGCTTCAAGGCCGTAAGGCTACCTTAGAACTTCAACAATCTTTGCAACAAACCAATGATTTAGTTTAATGAGATATTAACACCGTCGCTGTTGCTAAAATTCCTTCTTGGCGACCAGTAAATCCAAGTTTTTCGGTTGTGGTCGCTTTGATACTAATTTGATTTAAATCTACATTTAAAACATCTGCAATGCTTTGACGCATTTCCAAATTGTATTTGGCTAATTTAGGACGCTCACAAGCTACCGTAATATCAGCATTATTTAAATGATAACCTCGGTCTAATATTAATTGATAAACATGTTTAAGTAGAACACGGCTATCCGCTCCTTTAAATTCTGGATCTGTATCCGGAAAATGCTGACCAATATCACCAAGTGCTAGAGCACCTAGTAAGGCATCACATAATGCATGTAGCACGACATCGCCATCAGAATGTGCCTTCAAACCATGCGTATGCGGAATTTGAACGCCAGCTAAGGTTACGAAGTTACCCTCTTCAAAGGCATGCACATCCATTCCTTGTCCAATACGAATTTGAGCAACCATATAAACTCTTCCCTTCTATTATAAAAGCTTAAGAAATCTTGTATTCAACCGTCGTGTTTCGCTATAGTACACTTAGCAAAGTAGACTGAAAGTATAAGCGATCATGCCGTCGAATACTGATATGAATCAATTGAAAAGATTAAGTTTTGTCGTGACATTGAGTTGTTTATGCTCATCGCTTGTTTTTGCAGAATCTATCGACTGCTCCAACTCAAAAGCAGAGCTAAAAATCTGTTCAAAAACCTTTAGCGAAGCACGAAAGCAGCTCAACAATAAATATCTTTCTGCATACTTGGTCACAGATGCCCCCCTGCAGCTTCTACAAGATACTCAAACATTGTGGCTTAGACAAACACAACAATGCAAAACCAATTCATGTATTCAACAACAGTTTGATGTACGTGGTGATGATTTAAATTTTTATGCTTCACTTAAACAAACCCTAACTCAGCATTATCTTAAATTTGAAAATGGACATATTGCATCTCAGCCCGTTCATTTACAAATACATCAACTTGCTAAAGATAAAATCAAAATTGAAGGTTTAGCTTACCGTAATCCGAATAACCGAAAAGAAACCCAAACGGTTTCACTTATGGCTTACAGCTCTCCTGAACAGAAAAGTGAAATTTTAGATAATGAACATAACTGTAAATATAAATTTGACTTTCAGAAAGCACTGCTCATCGTAAAAACCCAGCAAAAAGGTTGTGAGCGCTTCACAGGAATTTATCGTCTGTACGACTAGTGAATATAAAATAAAAAAGCCAGTGCATAGACACTGGCTTTTTTTTATGCTGGATACTTTTGTTGAATGTCTTGACTCACCAAAACAGCTGTAGCTGCTGACAAAGTCCAGCCTAGATGACCATGTCCCGTATTATAGAAAACTCGAGACTGTTTAGACTGTTTCACAACTGGTAACATATTAGGCATCATTGGTCTTAAACCCGCCCAAGGCACAACATGCTCAGTTGAAATGTCAAAATTACGGTTTACCCAATTTACCAAAGGTTGAATACGGTCGGCTCGAATATCTCGATTATAACCATTAAACTCGGCCGTACCTGCTACACGTAAACGATCTGGTCCTAAACGAGACGTTACAATTTTAGCGCTCTCATCCAACAAACTCACCCACGGTGCATTTTTTATACTTTTTTCATCTTTTAATTGGACGGTAATTGAATAACCTTTGACCGGATAAACATTTAAACGTTCACCAATCATATCAGCCAACTGATAACTTCCTACACCACCACAAACCACCAAAACATCACCTTCTAATTGAAAGCTGTCTGTTTGGGAAAGATGCGGATGCTCAGCACTTGGCTGACAATTCAGTACCACTTTATCTGTATGACACTTAATATCAGTAACTTCCAAACCGAATTTGTACTGAACGCCATATTGTTTAGTCTTTTCAGCTAAAGAGGTTGAATATTTATGGATATCACCGGTTGCATCGCTTGGTGTGTAATAGCCACCAAAGTACTCACCCGTTAAAGAAGGTTCGATTGATTTCATTTCCTCAGGTGAAACCGAGTAACGTTCTAAAGTCCCTTTATTTAGGACATCATTAACTCGCTTGGCGATGTCATAATCATCCTTAGTATGATACATATGAAGAATACCGCGTTTCTCCAGATCAAATTGAAGCTGCTCTTTTTCAGCTACGTCAAACAATCGCTTACGCGCAAGCAATGCCAAGCGAACGGTTTCTATTGTATTGGCTTCATAGTTTTTAATATGAGACAAAAACTCAACCAACCAACTATATTTATGTAGGCTAAAGGAAGGATTCAATAATAAAGGAGCATCTTTTTGCCTCATCCATTTAAAACCTTTTATAACGGTCGCTTTCTGGTTCCAGACTTCTGCATTACAAGCAGATAATTGCCCTCCATTTGCAAATGATGTTTCCATGGCTGGATAAAGATGGCGATCAATCACTGTGACTTGGTAACCTAATTGAGATAATTCATAGGCTGAAGTAACCCCTGTGATTCCTGCACCAATCACAATAACATGTGGCATAACAGACTCCTCTGAAATGCAAGAACATTTCATCAGTACAGCCCATCTGTCATTTGTACCTGAGAGTTTCGACCTAAATACTACCTTTTAGTATTTCGATCTTCCCCTTCGGTGAGTTTATGACTTATAAGTTTTTATTCTCCATGCTTATAAATCTTAAGCTGCTCTCCAGATTTTTTAATTATTACAGTCCTTTTGCCTGAGAGTTTCCGGGCCTGTTGCTCCTTCGGCGGGTTCTTAAGAACCTCTCTCCCGCAATAATTTTGTATTTATATAAGCAATGTATCTGCCACTTTTAAAAAAACGCATTCTTTTCTTGTAAACTTTTGTACAACCCACCAAAAAAACACACAATCTTTTGATTTGATTATAAAAAAGGTGAATTATAAGAATTCACCTTTTGATATTCATTAGAGCTTTCCATTAAGCACTTGGTCCGAAACGGTACCTTTCCATTGCTCCCGCAAGGTTGGCAAATAAAATTTCTCGCCTATTGTGAACAGTTCAGCATCAATGAGTGCATGAATTTCGTGCATAAAAATATAATCCAATGCAACTAGAGAAAGTTGATGATTTTTTTGTGCTACTTTTTTACGTTTCGCTTGAGCTTGTTTAATTAGCTCATTTGCAAAGTTTTTATCTTTATAAGCAGTAATGGCATTTAAACGAAGCTCAATTACACCCCAACCTGCCAATAACTTTTTGAAGATTTCAAAGTCTTTTGAGGTTGATTCCCAAGTTACATTTTCCAGATCATTATCTTCAGGTAAAACAGGTAATAATAAATCACCAGTACTTGGAAAAATCTTTTTAAGATTTAACAGAAATTTAACAGGCTGATCACTTGGGTAATCATTAAATTGCACATGTTGTTGAGTATCTGTTAAATAAATAGAGAGCATTCAAAAAATCCTTAACTAAGCGACTGTTTTTCATAATTAATTTAAAAACTGCAAGAACAAAAGCAATTAAAAAAATAATATAAAAACAGGATAAGGTGGGCATTTTAACAATTATGGCAGCTTATTCAACACCAAGTTGGTTTGATAAAGCTTAATAAGGAATAATTACAACCTAGAAACATGCAAAATAAACCTTATACAACTTTGAAAATTAAAAATATGTATATTTTAGATATATTATTTTTTAGTCCAATATTAAATTTAGTGTTATAATACAGTGATTTACTCACTTTCATCTGGGTTTCCAAAGAAATGAATAGATTACAATTAATTTTATTAGTTTTAAGTACTGCTACTTTTTCTCCTTTTGTATTTTCTGAAACAACTATCTCCCCAACCAAATATGAATTTTATGGACAAGAGTCAAAACGCCATAAGAGTATGCTTGAGGTAAATAATAGTTCAGATCATAAAATTAACGAATCACAACACAATCCTTTCCGCTCTGATTCAAACAAACAAAACGTAGATTTTTTTGAGATTGCAAAACACTACCAAGAACAGCAACCACAAAACACTTATTCTCACTCTCCCGACCATACTGTAAATATGAGTGATCATGAACGAAGTCTCTATTACATTAGAAATCATGACAATATGGGCCTTCAAAGAGATGTTCGTTATCAACAATATAGATCATTAAAACAACAATATGATAAAGGTGTCATTTCTCGTGATGAATATAAAAATAAAGTTTACAAAATCTCAAGATAAGCTTATCTATATTGAAGCCTTCTTTTAAAAAGGAGGCTTCTACAGTTAATTTTGATATAGATTGTTAAAAATATTTTAAATAACAAAGATTCATAGTAAACAAACAATAAAAAGTAAACAGTTTTAGCTTTTAAAACGCGCCACACTACTCAAATCTTCTCTACGAATAAAGGAGATAGCAATGAAGATTCGCGCTTCACGTACCTATTCAACTTATTCAAATAATTATTTTATTTCTAAAGAGTATGAATGCAGTGTTATTCCGCTAAAAGGAATGTGCTTTACTGATCTTGGTTTGACCGAAAATGGTGTAATTCAGCCAGTAGAAATTAATGAGGTCACTATAGATCCAGCATCTAATTCTTATCATATTCTTTTAGCTAAAGACTCACATGAATATACAAAAGAAGAATTAAAAAGAAAGTTTGAAGAGATGAAAGCTAATGGCTGGGAATATATAGAAGATCTATTGGTATAGCTCTTATTTTTAATAAATAACTTAGGGTAAATGAATGGCCCTAACTTTAACATCTTAAGCATAATAGCCATCAGTAGTTAAGAGTTTGTAAAATCGCTACAAAATATACTGCTGATGGCTATTGTTAAATCGCTTATTTACTATTTGGCGAAACCATTTTTTCAGGTTTAACCACTTCATCAAATTGCTCTGCTGTAACAAGTCCTAGCTCTACAGCAACTTGTTTTAAAGTTTTATTCTCTTTATAAGCAGTTTTCGCCACTTTTGCAGAGTTTTCATAACCAATAACCGGATTTAATGCCGTAACTAACATAAGAGAATTATGCAAGAAATGATCAATTTTCTCACGATTTGGCTCGATCCCTACTGCACAGTGATCATTAAAACTATTACATGCATCACCAAGCAACTGAATAGATTGCAGTAAGTTATAAGCAATTACTGGCATAAATACATTGAGCTCGAAATTACCCGAAGCACCAGCGACATTAATAGTGGTATCGTTGCCAAGCACTTGGGCAACAACCATGGTCATGGCTTCACTTTGAGTCGGGTTCACTTTACCTGGCATAATACTTGAACCAGGTTCATTTTCAGGAATACGGATTTCGCCGAAGCCACAACGTGGGCCACTTGCTAACCAACGAATATCATTGGCAATCTTGTTCAAGCTTACCGCTAGAGTTTTTAATGCGCCTGATGCAAAAACAGCAGCATCACGTCCTGCAAGTGCTTCAAATTTATTAGGAGCCGTAACAAATGGCAAACCCGTTAAAGCTGCAAGCTGAGCTGCTGCCTTAACAGCATAGTCAGGATGAGCATTTAACCCAGTTCCTACCGCTGTGCCACCTAATGGTAACTCATACAGACCACTTAAAGCTTGCTGTAAACGTACTAAACCATGCTCGAGCTGAGAAACATAACCGCTAAACTCTTGACCAAGTGTCAGTGGCGTCGCGTCTTGTAAATGGGTACGGCCAATTTTAACAATATCTTGAAATTCGTCCGACTTTTTTTGCAAAGTCGCTTTAAGCTGTTCTACGGCTGGAATCAGTAATTCATTAATTTGCAAACTTGCCGCAACATGAATAGCCGTTGGGAATGAGTCATTAGTAGATTGTGCGCGGTTAACATGATCGTTCGGATGTACCGGCTTTTGTGCTCCAAGCGCTTGGCCTAGCTTTTGATTTGCAATATTTGCCATCACCTCATTACAGTTCATGTTACTTTGCGTACCTGAACCTGTTTGCCAAACCACGAGTGGAAACTGAGAGTCCCATTTCCCTGCAATCACTTCCTCGGCTGCCCCCACAATATATTGGCTCAAATCTTGTGGTAACTGGCCTAACTCTGCATTGGTTATTGCCGCTGCTTTTTTTACCAAGCCCATCGCTCGAATCATGGCACGGGGTAAACGCTCCTGCCCGATTTTAAAGTTCTGTAAGCTACGTTGGGTTTGTGCACCCCACAGCGCTTCATTCGGAACTTCAATCTCACCCATTGTGTCATGTTCAATTCGTGTTTGCATAGAAACCTCGGTTATCTGGTTAAAGAACTCACGGGCTGAAGCAATTTATGCTTTGGCTAGTTAATTTTAGTATCGTACTCAAGCATTCCATTATTGTAAATAAGAATCATTATCTTATCTTCCATTTAATGTATTTTGATAAAATCTCCATTCATCTTCAATCATTTGTTTTAAAGTTCGCTTCGGTACCCATTGTAATAAAGTTTTTGCTTTTCCTATATTTGCACCAATCTGCGCTAACTCTTCATGCTTATAAATCGCAGATTGTGTCGGAATTTCGGCTTGGGTAACCTGTGAAATTTCATCTAATAATTGACGAATCGAATGCACTTGCTCATGAGCAATATTAAAAGCTTCACAGCAATGGCTTTGATCACGTAACCAATGTAAAGTTGAGCTTACTGCCTCACATACATCTAATACATGTAAAAAGCTACGTTCTACGGTATGGTCCTCGGTAGAAGACTGATCCTGTAACTCAATTAAATCACGTTGCATCGCTGCAACTTGCATGGCAAGCGGTACAATATTTTTAGGGAGCTGTGCTACATACTCACCTAATACGCCATGCTCAAAAGCACCTACAATATTTGATAGACGTAAAATTGCAATTTTCCATTCATGATCAATTTTGTAAGTATCACGGATGATTTCTTCAATCATCTGTTGCGACTTAATATAAGGGTTAGGATAAGCATAGTTGAAATCATCTGTTTCGCTTAACTGTGAACCAGATTTTCCATAGACTGCCAAACTAGATAAATGAATAAAATGACGGACGCCTGTACGTTGCATTGCACGCAATAGGCTCATGATACAACTGACATTATCATTATAATATTCAAGCGGTTTTAAATTAGACTCTTCAATAGATTTAAAACCAGCCGTATGAATGACTGCATCAATTGAGTACTGTTCAAATACTTTGTTCAATGCAGGCGTGTTACGTACATCAAGTTTAACAAACGGAACGTACATACCAGAGATGTATTCTAACCGCTCAAGCGTTTGCAAGGTCGAGTTAGCCAAATTATCGACAAGAACCACTTCTTGGCCTTGAGCCATGAGACTCAATGCAATATGTGAACCGATAAAGCCTAAACCACCTGTCACTAAAATCATTGTATACTTACCTTTCTCTTAATGTATCTACGCCCATTTAGACGTATGACCATAGTGAATTCTCAATGAGTACATTACTACTAATAACCTCTGCTCCTACTTCGATCCATGCTTGGCATGCGCTGGGCCTAGCTCAGGCACTCAAAAGTAAAAATGAAGACTTTCGTGTATTCTTTTACCAAGATGGCGTTCAAGTTGCGAATGATTTTCAGTGGGTTCCTGACGACCAGCGTAATTTAACGCATGAATGGCAAAAGCTCTCGATCAGACTTCCTGTTTGCGTTAGCGCTGCTCTTGCACGCGGGATTACCGATGCAGAAAATGCGAGCCGCCATCAACTTAGTCATCACAACCTAGCGAACAACTTTGAGTTGGTTGGTCTAGGTGAACTTGCTGATGCAGTACAGTCAGCCTCTCGTCTTCTTCAATTTTAAGTTACTTTGTTAACTTAGATTGTTGCTTTTAAAAGGTATATTGTGTGAAAACTGTACTCGTTATTTTGACCCAAGCCAATCTAACCAGCCTACAAGTCAATGAAAGCCTCGCCGCTACTATGGTTTTAGCAACCTTTGGCTCACCAGTCAAAGTATTATTAAAAGATGCGGCTCTTAGTCTTTTACAAAATGAACGTAACTTCGACCAATTGCAGCATGCTTTTAAAATTGCTTCAAACATGGTGGATAGCTTTGAGTTTTATGACTTAAGTCCAATCCTTGTTGAAGCCAAAAACAAACAGCATCCATTTGTTCAAAACAGCGAGCAGGAACTAGAATTTGTTCAGTTAGATACTGAACTCATCCAGTCTTTCGATCATGTCTTATATTGGTAGATAAAGGTGTAACTTTAATGACGCAATCAACTCTTTATCTTGTGCAAGCTTCTTATCACCATACTCCTCGCATTATTGAAGAACTTGCAAAGCTATTTCATAAAGATGATCAAATTGTTTTTATGGGTGACTCAACTGCTCAACTTTCGGTAAATATTTGTCAGCAGTTTGGCTCAGTTTCTTGTTTGTCTCATGAAAAAGATTTAATTGATGCAGAAACCTTGGCTCACGTTAAGGTATTGAACTATGACCAGTTTGCGGATCTGGTTTTACAATTTAATCGATGCATTTCTTTGAAATAATATAGTTAGGCTCATTTTTATGAATTTAGAATTAGATCAAGATGGTCATTTAGTCGACTATACGATTTGGAATCCCGAAGTAGCACAGGAACTCGCCAAATCTCTCGATCTTGAATTAACAGATTGGCATTTTGAAGTTTTAGCTGCGGTTCGCCAATTTTATCAGCAATTTGGGCATTCTCCTGCAACACGTCCTTTGATTAAGTTTTTAATGAAAACCGTCAGTCTAGATATTAATAATGCTGTTTTACAGCAAAAATTTAATACCGGTTTAGTTGCTCGCCATCTCAGTCGCTTGGCAGGTATTCCTAAACCGGCAAATTGTTTATAAATTTTTATGCGAATTTTTTAGCGGCAGCGACACATAAAATTGTTACTGCCGTTACCATTAACATCGACCAACTTACGTGTTCATGTAATAAAAGTGCGGCAATCGCAAGTCCCATTAAAGGCTGTAAAAGCTGTAGCTGGCTAATTGCAGCAATACCGCCTTGTGCAAGTCCTTTGTACCAAAAAAAGAACCCGATGAGCATACTAAATAAAGATACGTAAACCAACCCTGCTACCGCTGATGTAGATACATCTTGAAAGGAAACGGGCATATAAAAAAGAGTAGCAAGCAGCATAATCGGCAAAGCTAAAATAAGCGCCCAACAAATCACCTGCCATCCACCTATTTTTTTCGAAAGTACTCCGCCTTCTGCATAACCAAATCCACATAGAATAATTGCAATAAGCATGTATAAATCGCCGATGCCAAAAGAAGCTTCACCCGATAAGAAAAACATATAGGTAAAAACAACCAAACTGCCTAAAATTGCAAATATCCAAAAAAATAAATTTGGCTTTTCTCCACCTCTCACTACTGCAAATATGGCAGTAGCTAATGGCAGAAGGCTAACAAAGACAATCGAGTGGGCTGCGTTCATATACTGTAGAGCAAGCGCAGTAAATAAGGGAAAACCAACTACAACGCCTAAAGCCACAATAGCGAGTGGCCACCAATCTTGTTTAGCAGGCTTTTTTTCCTTAAGCAAAAAGATAAGAATTAAACCCAAAACTCCTGCAATGACAGCTCTTGCTGCTGTTAGAAAACCAGGCTCAAAACCTGTTACCGCAACACGGGTAGCCGGTAATGAACCAGCAAAAATTGCTACCCCAATAAAACCATTCACCCAACCGTTCATAAACTTTTGCATATTATTCTCCGCAACTATACGAAGAATTTAAGCTGTGATATGGTGTCAAAACCAGATACAAAGCAGTACAATTTAAAAAAACTGTTATGTATAAGCAAACAGTACAGTTAGAGATAATTAGTGTGAACCAGACCAAAACAAAAATTGAGCTTGTTATTTCACAGATTGAACAACAAATTAAGAATCGCTCTTTAACTCCAGGAACCCGACTTCCCTCTGTACGTAAACTAGCCAAAGATTTAGGTTTTTCTGTTTCTACTATTGTCGAAGCTTATGAGCGATTAATTGCCCTAGGTAAAATTGAATCACGTAGTGGTTCCGGCTTTTATGTAGTAGCACCCCTTGCACCTTTAGCCTTAAGTGAATTAGGACCCAAATTAGATCGCTCTATAGATCCGTTATGGATTTCACGTCAGTCTTTAGAAGCAGAACCTAATGCGTTTAAACCCGGTTGTGGTTGGTTACCAAATGATTGGATGCCACTTGAAAGTATCCGCAAAGCATTAAGGTCAGCCACACGTAGCGAAGACGATAGTTTATTGGGTTATTCTTCACCGTTGGGGCTGCCCGCATTAAGAGATCTACTGGCTAGACGGGCACAAAGTAAAGGTATAGAGGCAAACCTTAATCAAGTTCTTCTAACCGATTCAGGCACTCAAGCTATTGATCTGGTTTGTCGTTTTTTACTTAAACCAGATGATGTAGTTCTAATTGATGACCCTTGCTACTTTAACTTTCATGCTCTACTTAAAGTTCATCAAGTTAAAGTTGTTGGTATTCCCTACACTCCAAATGGCCCGGACTTAGAGGCATTTAAAGAAGCTATCGAGAGCTATAACCCTCGGCTTTATATTACAAATTCCGGAATACACAACCCAACTGGTGCAACACTCTCACTCTCGACAGCTCATCAATTATTAAAGTTGATTGATCAGTCTAATTTAATTGTGATTGAAGACGATATCTTCTCAGATTTTGAATATACTCCCGCTCCACGACTTGCAGCCCTAGACAACCTTTCACGCGTGATTTTTATTGGAAGTTTTTCTAAAACGCTCTCTGCTTCTATTCGCTGCGGCTATATTGTTGCGAAACCAGAATGGATTGATCAAATTACCGATTTAAAAATAGCCACCAGTTTTTCTCACAATGGACTCTCAGCCAAGATTTTACACACAGCTTTAACCGATGGTTCATATCGTAAGCATCTAGATTTATTAAAAGTTCGTTTAGCTCAAGCCATGCAAGAAACAATCGCGAAGCTTAAATCGATTGGGATAGAACCGTGGATTGAGCCCAAGGCTGGAATTTTTGTGTGGTGTCGTCTACCGGAAGGTGTAGATGCAGCGAAGATTGCCCAATTTTGCCTGAGTCGGCAAGTGATACTCGCCCCGGGTAATGCCTTTAGCCAAGCACAATCGGCAGGTCAATTTATCCGTTTTAATATTACACAATCAAATCATGATTACATTTATAAGACCCTTGCAGAAGCACTTCTACAAGAGTCATTAGAGAACCAAGTTTAAGCCTGTTTTTGCTTTTGTTCCATATAAGCAAAATAGCCCGGCCCAGCCGAAACCTGAACTTGTTTTGCATGTAATGGTTCACGACATACTGAACACACCATAACAGGTTCAAACTTATGTCCACATGCTTTGTGACGATATTCCAAAGGTTTACCTAAACCTTGGTCCATCCATTTATCTGCCCAGTTCGCCATAGATAAGATAATTGGATAAAGCTCAAAGCCTTTATCCGTGAGACGATATTCAAAGCGTTCCTGACGGTCAAAATAAGGCGCTTTCACTAAAATTTCGTATTCAACCAACCGTTTTAAGCGATCGGAAAGGACATGACGAGTGACACCTAATGATTTTTGAAAGTCATCAAAACGACGAATTCCCATAAAAGCATTACGTAATATTAGCATCGTCCATCGATCACCAATCACTGATAGCATACGGGCAACAGAACAAGGCTGATCACCGATGTCATCCCATTTCATCTTTATGCTTTCCTCAATATAAAACTGGCCTACTTGCCTTATTATTTATACCCTAAACCACTTAATATGTTATATGCAATATTCAGCTTAGAAATAAGTTTTTAGTATATTTATAAAGGTTATTTTTTAAAATAACAGTCACTAAAAATAGTTATAAAATATAATTAATCCATCAGTATGGATTAATTATATACAGCTTATTTATAAGTTAATTTGAAATAAAGAGTCCCTTTAGCACAGTTCCTGATGCTAGTTTTGTATTCGCAGGAATACGGACTAAACTATTGGCTTGCATAAGGTTACTCAGCATATGGGACTGCTGCTTGGCCAAACTTTTTACTTTAAGTTGCCCTGCATCAAAGTAAGCATACATTCGTAAAAAACGCTCACGTGCATCTTCTTTTAAATCATGCTCTAAAATTGCAGTAAACCATTCTGGTCCATGTCTATTGCCCTGCAATGCATCAAGCAAAGATTTACCGTAAACTTGCATTGCGACATATACCGCAGCCGGATTGCCCGGCAAACCTAGCAAATAGCAAGAATGGATAGCTTGTGAATTATGGTATTCGGCAAAGAATAAAGGTTTACCCGGTTTTTGTTTAACTTTCCAAAAGATTTGTTCAAATCCAACTTCGAAAGCACAGGGCCGAACAAAGTCGTAGTCTCCTACCGAAACTCCGCCAGTCGTTATAACAACATCATAGCTGTCTTTTAGTTGGTTAAAGTAATGGGTGACCTGATCTGCTTCATCTGCCACATGAATGAGTTCAACATCTAAACCATAATCTTCAAACCAAGCTTTTAGTAATGGACCATTTGCATCAAAGACTTTTCCATCGATTAAATCTTTTGCCGTTTGAGCAACTTCATCACCTGTGACTAAAACTGCAACTTTTGGTCTACGATAAACAGTAAGTTCTTGTACACCTGCCATACTTAAAGCAGCTAAGCTTCCAATATTTAGAAACTGTCCTACTTGAGCAAGTAACTGCCCTTGCTGGATTTCTTCACCAGTAAAACGGATATCAGCTTGAGGGCGTATATGCTCCGTTAAACAAATTTCTTGAGCCGAAATAACCGATACGATTTCTTGCCGTGCTACATGCGTTGTCCCTTCAGGAATTTTGCCGCCCGTAAATATACGAATCGCCTGACCTTCACCAAGTATGTCATGACTCTCGCTTCCGGCACGAATCTCACCTGTGACTTGAAACTTTTGATTATTTAAATCTTCTGCATGGCTACAAAGTGCATAACCGTCTACCGCACTTTGAGAAAAACTTGGTAAATTAATTTCAGAGTAAATATCTTTGGCAAGATAACTACTTAGGCTATTTATTAGAGTCTTTTGAATAGAGCTTAAGTTTTTAGGCTTATTAATAACTAAATCTAGCGCTTCATCTATACTGATTAATCCACGCTCAGCACCACAACCGGACATTATTCATAGCCTCCTGGATGTGGTAAATCACGGCAAACATCAAAAATATGGACTAATGCGGGTAAAATAGCGGCCATTGATTCGCTTGCTCCACCACGGCTTCCCGGTAACGTCACTACTAACGAACGGTCAATAAACCCGGCTACTCCGCGTGACATAGCAGCGTATGGCGTGCGTTTTTGTCCAAATGAGCGAGCAGCTTCCATTAAGCCATCTAATTTACGTTCTAAAAGAGGCTCTAGCGTATCAACCGTAATATCACGCTTACCAATTCCTGTTCCACCCACCGTCATAATACAAGCATACGATTTGGTGAGTTCTAGGACCAACTCTTTGAGATCATCTGCTTCATCAGGCAAAATTTGATAATGGATCGGATCAAATCCAGCTTCAGTTAAAGTTTCAACCACAGATTTTCCGGCAGTATCCGGCTTTCTACCCGCTGCTACGGTGTCTGACAAGACAATAACAGCAGCCGAAACAGGTTGACGCAATACCCGTTTAAAATGGGATTTTCCGCCTTTTTTCTTAAGTAGTTTACATTGATCCATCCAGAGTTCTTCTGGTTCACAATGAGGCTTTAACATATCGTAAATAGTTAAACCTGCAAGGCTTGCCGCCGTTAAAGCTTCCATTTCTACACCAGTTGGTCCAATGGTCTCAACGACAGCAATAATTTTTACAAAGTCATGTTCCAATTCATATTCTACATCTGCCCGATAAATCGGTAGCGGATGACATAGTGGAATCAGCTCATCAGTTCGTTTTGCTGCCAAAATTCCTGCAACACGTGCTGTTTTTAATGCATCACCTTTTTCCGTGTTTCCTTGTCTTAATAGTTCAATACAGTGCGGTGGTGCATATAAAATCGCTTGTGCTTCGGCAACACGATAACTTTCCGGCTTCATTCCTACGTTTTTCATTATTTATCCTAGTATTACATATTTCAGTGTGAGTGCTCATGGCCGGCATGATGATGGTGATGTTTGTGCTCGTGCGGTGCATCCTTACGAATACAACAGCCCTCTACATAATGACTTGTGCCATCTGTAAAAAACTCTTCTTTAAAGACAGGTACTTCATGCTTTACCCGTTCGACCGCTTCCTCACATGCCTGAAAAGCTTCACGGCGATGGGCTGCATAAGCAATTGCAATGATTGCTGTTTCGCCCACATCTAAATATCCAATCCGATGAACCACTCGCACATAAGATACCTGATACTTTTTCTCAATTTCTAGTTCAATTTCACGTATCATTTTTTCTGCAAGCGGTTTATACGATGTATATTTCAGCGCCTTTACCGCTTTACCTTCGTGGTGATTACGAACCGTACCCATAAAAATATCGATACCGCCACATTCAGGAAAAGACTGAATCGGATCAAAAGTATCCAAGCTTAAAGCCTGCTCTTGTATTCTTGCGAACTCTTTCATGACTCATCCTCCGGCAACGGGTGATAATAAAACCAAAGTGCATGGCTCACTTAAGACAGTTTGTCTGGTTATGACATTATCACCAATCGCACATGCACATTTTTCCATGGCTTTTGTAGATTCCGGATGCAATAAAACAATTTCATCCAATACATCTTTAACTAGACTATGGCTAGGACAAACTAACAAAAGATTTTCAGGAAGCAATTTTTCAATTGCACCAAATGCTTCGACTTTAATTTGGATAGATTGTTGCATTTATCCCCCAAGCATATGCATGCTGATTTTACGGGTTTGTTGATGTTGTAAGGCATGGAAACCTTTGGCTTTATGCCAGATATAAGGATGAACCAAATTCTTTAAATTTTGGATATACACACCATATTCTGGAGTATGTTGTTTGCTTAGCAGCGTTTGAAGCTGAGGCTTAATATTTAAGCCTTGCGACGCAAATAAACAGTTATATAGTTCGCCTTTTGCGGTAAGCCGTATACGGTCACATTGGTGGCAAAATGAATGCGTAATTGTTGAAATAATTCCTAAATGGTAGCTACCATTAATTAGATATTGACGCGCTGGCTCATGTTGCTGCTCAATGACTTGTACCGAATAATACGGTTGCAATACCTGTAAAATTTCAGCCTCACTTACCACATCTTTATTTGACCAAAGAGCATCACCATCAAGCGGCATAAACTCGATAAAACGCAAAGGAATATGATGAGCAATTGACCATTTCACCATAGGTAAGATTTGATCATCATTTCTATCTTTCATTAACACGCAGTTAATTTTAAAAGGTAATCCTACTTCTTTTGCAGCTTGTATCCCCTCTAAAACAGGCTCCAATTTTTTCTTGGTCAACTTTTTAAACTGAACAGGATCTAAACTATCTAAACTAATGTTTAAATCATCTAATCCAGCGTCTTTTAGCTGCTTGGCATGTTTAGCAAGGTAATGACCATTGGTAGTCATCGATATACGTTTTAAACCTAAACTTTTTAAAGACTGTAGATCTCGAATGAAATGAACAATACCTTGACGCATTAATGGTTCACCACCCGTAATGCGAATACTTTCGATACCTTGCTGCACCATAAAATGACAAAATTGAAAGAGCGCTTCAAAACTAAGCAAATCTTGTTTATTTAACCATTCTGGATGCTCAGGCATGCAATATACACACTTAAAATTACAGCGATCAGTTACAGAAATTCGTAACTTACGCTTGATACGCCCATATTGATCTTGCAGAAGGCTTGGCGCAGTTTCAGAGTGATATTGTTTCATCATTTGCACTCATATCGAGAACAGTTCAAATATTGCGAGCACCGATTATGAACAATCAAATACAAAAAATTGCGCCTAAATAGTGCTTTGCTTTTTATGCAAAATTTGTTCCAGCTCTACTTATCTTCCATAATATTTAACTTTTTATAGGTTTTTCACCGCACCGTCTCAAGAATAATTTAAAAATAAATCTCGAGTTAGCACGGTAAAATCTATGTTTTACTTGATTCTATTTCTAACACTTTTCTAAACGGATGGGTACATATTTATGGTATGGCGTTTTCGACAATGGATCACAATGTTCAGCAGAAATAAGTAAGTTTAATTGTGGCCCAATCGGTTCCCCATTTTGAAATCGCATACCATAGCCATGTGGAAGTGATACAACACCTCTTCTCATCCCATCATCCAACTCAATAACTACCTGAATTTCTCCATGCGCTGAGATACATTTAAGCTGCCCTCTTGCATCTACATTTAAGTGTCTTGCATCTTCAGGATGAATACGCAGTGCACCTTCTGCATCTACTTTTCGCCAAGCAGGGTCACGGTAAATTTGGTTGGCATTGTAACTACGGCGTTCACCTGACAAAAGGATGAAAGGAAACTCTTCAACGTTAACGTTATGGCTTTTCAAGCTTGCGAGTTCACTTAACATCTCGGGAATTGCAAGACGTATTTTCTTATCTTTATAAGCTACCAGTTTCCAGACTTCGTCATATTCATGTTGCGATAACACCATACCTGAACGTTGCTTTAATATCTGCTCAAATAGTTTGACACCTTGTGTTAACGGATTACCTTTATAACCTGCACGGCGTACTGCTTTGGTATGTAATACAGCATATTGAATAGATAGCGGCAATAAAAAAGCAACTGAATCTGCTGAATTGCCAAGTCGTTTGCCAAGAGTTCGATAAATGATAGAGGCAGCAAAAGGGATATATTTTTTATGGCGTGCCAAGGTAAGTCCTAGCGCCGACAAGTACGGTAAATAGGCTGTTTTTTTCGAGTCGACCGCAGCTATTTTTTCTAGAATTGGAAAATTCTTCGGAATAGCATTCATAGCTTCCAGTAATCGAGTATAAATTTCGGCTTCCGGTAAAGTGTTTGCTTGAGCAGCCAATACGGGATGACGCAGGTGAAAACCATTCTTAGGAAATTCCAAGTTAAAACCAGTAAATTCCCATTTTTCAAACTGAGTATGAGCAGGCAAAATATAGTCGGCGAGTCTCGCGGTTTCTGTCATCGCAACATCAACTACCACCAGCAAATCTAAGGCTTTAAAGGCTTCCTCAAAGGCAGGTGTATCAGGGTAAGTTAATAATGGATTACAACTATCTACAAACACAGCACGAATTCGCTTTTCCCCTGCTTTTAGGATTTCATCGGGTAAAATATTAGGTGGGAAAAACCCGGAAATCGGGAACATTTTATGATAAACGCTACGTCGATATTTTGGTTTTCTTTCATCCGTATCGGTCAAAATTGGAATAAACATGGTATGCAAATTATTGGTACCCTGTTTTCCAAAGTTCCCTGTCAGTAAGTATAAAAGCTTTTCTAAATAACCATTTAATGTTGTATTCAAAGTATGTTGAATACCTAAATCGATACGTATACAGCCGCTTTTTGCCTTTGAAAAATCTCGAACAACTTGATAAATCAAATCGACAGGTACATCAGCTTTAGCAATATAGTCTTCAATCGGGACATGGTTAAATGCAGCTTTTACTTCTTCAAAACCATGTGTATGCTGCTCAATAAACGCTGCATCATAAAGCTTTTCTTTAATAATGATCGCAATCATGGCCGACATTAAAAAAGCATCTGTTCCCGGTTTTAGCTGCACGTGAATGTCTGCTTGTTTTGCCGTTTCAGTAACACGCGGGTCGAACACCACCATGGTTCGGTTCGGATCTTTCTTAATATGTTTTAGCGTGTCTCGTGCGTTGGGAATACCATGTGCCTGAAACGGGTTCGTTCCAATAAAAAGTACGTAATCTGCGTATTCAACATCTTCTGTAGTATGGCAGGCCTGACTACCGAATAAACGTCCATTGAGCCAGAAATCACCTGTTTTTTCTTGGGCAAGTGAGTTATATGCATAATAACTTTTCATAGCCAATAAAAGTTGTCGGCCATAAGCCGCACCGAGGTGGTTACCCTGTCCACCGCCCCCAACCGAAGCAAAAGCAGTACCACCAAATTTATCTCTAATCTGAACCAATTGATCGGCAATTTCTTGTATCGCTACATCCCAACTAATTTCTTTAAATGAACCATCTGGTTGGCGTTTTAAAGGTGCGGTCAAACGGTCTGCATGTTTCTGGTAATGCTGTAATCTTGCGGCTTTTTGGCAAATGTAACCTTGAGAAAATGGATGCTCAGGATTACCTTTAATTTTGACAAATTGGTTATCTTTAATTTCTACGCTCAAACCGCAGTTTCTCGAACATAAGATACATGCGGTCACATCTGTTTTACTTTGCTGAGCTGCGTCCATCATTTTCTGGCTCCGTTTATTTTTATACATCTGGCTAGAACGAAAATAACAAGTTCCAAAATAGAACTTAAATTCTAAACAGTCAATAACTCAAAATTTAAAAAATGATTTCAGATTATCAATGTAAATTTTAAATCGATATGATTGAAGTTCTAATTTGTCGAAAAAATCTCTTTAAATGCTTTAATTTGTTTGTATTGTTGAAGTTCATCTAAAGAATTAATGCTATGGAAAAATAAGTTCTGCTTTTGAAAAATGGCTACTTGTGCATGTAAAAGTTTAAAGCAATTTTTTAAACTCAATTGTTGCTTATCAATTTGCTGCTCTAGAACCTCTAGACTTTCACGTTTTAACAAACAAAATGGGTATAAAGCATCTCCGTTAATTGAAACGTAAGCTGCCTGAGCCTGTTTATTTTTACGAAGTGCGCTGTGTAATTTCGCAACGACTTGCGTAGGTATGTAGGTCACATCACAAGGAATAAACAAAACATAATCTGCTCGTACATGAGACCATGTGCTTTTCATCCCCATAAGCGGACCAAAAAAACCGGAAGCATCATCTTGAAAACATTTAATATCTGGCACAATACTTTGATAGATTGAATAGTCTCGATGACTATTCACCCAAATTTCAGATACTGAAGATTTTAGCTTTTGGTGAATCTTAAGAAGTTGCGTATCGCCATCAAATTGCTGCAACAGCTTATTTAAACCATTCATACGGCGGGCTTGCCCACCCGCCAGAATGACCAGATCAGTTATGGGATATCCCTTATTCACACTTCTACCTCTTGCTGGCAAGCTTTAATTAAGCCACGGATTTCAGGTAAACATGATCCACAATTGCCACCAGCTTTTAAACAAGCAGTGACCTGTTTTTCATGGGTAATGTTTTGTGTTTTTATTGCTTCGATAATTTTATTCTTACCTACTTTAAAACAACTACACACCAAAGGCCCATCATTATTGGTAGCCGACATTGGCATACCTGCTAGTAAAGCTTTACGGTGCAAGGCGCTCAAACGTTCTCGTTTAAACAAACTTGCCACCCAGTCACGGTCTGGCAATAAATCTGGCGGTGCAATATATAGACTTGCAATTACAATGCCATCTTTCAAAATAATACTATGGCTCAGCTGTGAAGAAATATCTTCTATGCTTAACCATTCAAAGGTTTCATCAGCAAATGGCAAAAAGCTTTTCAGATTCTTTTGAGTATCATGAAAAGTTTGGCGGTCTGCAAGTTCATAGCGATTGGTTTTCACCATTTTGACTTTAGTCCACCATGCACAGTGATGTAGCGATTCTTGAATGTGCGAATCGTATCCTTCACGAATATAGAGCACGCCTTGCCAAGTGGTATAGAACGGCTGAATAGTTACAGGCGTATGTTTGAACTCGGGCTCACCTGAAATTGCATCAACTTCCGGATTCACGACTTTACCAATACGGGCGTCGGATGCGACCTGTTCAGTCCAGTGAATCGGTGCAAAAATTTGCCCACGACGGACACCTGATGAGAATGTCACGCGCAGTACACAACTGCCCCATTTCGAACGAACTTCTACCAGGCCTTGATCACGTACACCAAACTTTAATGCATCACTTGGATGAATCTCACAGAATGGTTCAGCACGGTGACTGGTTAAATTTGGCGACAAACCAGTACGGGTCATGGTATGCCATTGATCACGAATACGCCCCGTATTCAAAATAAGCGGATAATCTTCTGAAATTGCATGTACCGGATTAATAGCAACAGTCGGAATTAGTTTTGCCTTAGCATTTTTATGGCTAAACTGGCCCTTGCCAAACAGTTGTTGAACGGCTTTAGCGTCTTGTTTTTTATCCCATACTGGCCATTGCACTGGTTGCAGAGCATCGTACTCAGCAGTACTTAGGCTCATTAAACCTTTTAAGTTGAAATAACGAAACGTATCAGTTCGCTCACGTGTTTCAATATCCGCATTATCTTGTGCTGACAAAGCAGCATGTTCATTGAAGATATCAACAGCACTATTAAAGTCAAAACCTTTAAAGCCTAATTTTTTCGCAACTTGACTCATTGCCCACCAATCCGCTTTTGCTTCACCCGGCGCAGGTAAAAAAGCACGTTGACGTGAAATACGACGCTCAGAGTTAGTAACGGTTCCATCTTTTTCACCCCAACCTAAAGCTGGAAGCAAAATATCGGCGTAAGCCGTAGTATCGGTATCCGCACAGATATCTGACACCACAACCAATTCGCATTTCTCTAAAGCACGTTTCACCTGATCGGCATCTGGTAAACTTACCACCGGATTGGTTGCCATAATCCAGATGGCTTTAATTTTTCCAGCTTCAACAGCACGGAACAAATCAACAGCTTTTAAGCCAGCTTGAGTTGCAATAAATGGGCTGTCCCAAAAGGTTTGCACTACTTTTTGGTGCAAGGGATTATCTAAATCCATATGGGCAGCCAACATATTAGCTAAGCCACCCACTTCTCGACCACCCATAGCATTGGGCTGGCCTGTCATTGAAAATGGTGCAGCGCCGAGCTTTCCAATTTTGCCTGTTAATAAATGACAGTTAATAATGCTGTTGGCCTTATTCACACCCTGACTTGATTGATTCACACCCATTGAAAATAGCGTGATTACCTTTTCAGTCTGCGCAAACTTCTCAAAGAACTGCTGTAATTTGTCTAAAGAAATACCACTGCGTTTGGCAACATAGGCAATATCCGTTTCTTGCTGACTACTTGCCAAAACCTCTTGCAAACCTTCAGTATAGGCATCCACAAAAACCTGATCGGCATGACCATTTTGATATAAATATTGGAATAGACCATTAAACAATGCGACATCTTGGCCCGGTAAAATCGGTAAATGTAAATCCGCTTGCTCACAAGTACTGGTAAAACGTGGGTCAATCACCACCACAAACATATCTGGATTGTGGCTTTTAGCCTGCATAATCCGCTGATACAGCACAGGATGGCACCATGCGGTATTGGAACCAACCAAAACCACCATGTCTGAATGTTCAAAATCTTCATAACTTGCAGGCACAATATCTTCACCGAAACTACGTTTGTGACCTGCCACTGCAGATGACATGCAAAGACGTGAGTTGGTATCGATATTTGCAGTGCCCAAATAGCCTTTTACAAACTTGTTCACCACATAATAGTCTTCAGTCAAAAGCTGACCTGAAACATAAAATGCAATGCTGTCACGACCATATTTGTCGATACAAGACTGGAATTTATCGGCAATTTTATTGATTGCTGCATCCCATGTCGTTACAGTCCGATGTGGCTTACGACCAAACATCGGTTGAAGTAGACGTGTTTCTAACCCCAAAGTATCCGCAAGTCGGCTACCTTTAATGCATAAGCGCCCAAAGTTGGAAGGATGCTCAGCATCCCCCTCAACTTGCACCACAGGTCCTTGAGGTTTTTGTTGAACGTTTACACTAACACCACAACCTACACCGCAATATGGACATGTTGTTTTAGTTGTTTTTGCAACATGGTCGGAGCTATCGATTTCAACGCTTGGAATACTATTCATAACTGCTCCTTTCCCTATTTAGCCTGCATTTTTTAATGCAAAATCTCGACCAAATAGCAGCTTATTTCTAAATGAAGAAACAGGAGTTTGATCTGCAATTAACTCTGCATACCACATGCCATCTTCAGTATCACCGAACAGTACTGCACCGATTACCCGATCGTTTTGAATGATAATGCGTTTATAAATCTGGCGTTTTTCATCATTCAGAATAATGTCTTCATAATCATCTTTCGGTTCAAAATTGCCCGCAGAGAATACATCGACTCCACTCACCTTTAACTGAGTCGGTACGGTTGGTGCTTTAAAAGTTAAGCTGCCGTGCTCTGCTAAATGGGTCGCGCAAATAAAAGCTTGGCCCCACAGTGGTTCAACCAAACCGAAAGTTTGACCACGGTGTTCGATACACTCACCCACGGCATAAATACTTGGGTCAAATGTTTGCATGGTGTCATTCACCAATACACCACGGTTACAACGTAATCCTGCACTTTGCGCCAAAGCAATATTCGGACGGATACCTACAGCAAACACCACAAGGTCAGCATCTAACACTGTGCCATCTTTCAAACGGATTTGTTTGACATGACCATTTTCATCACCGATTAACGCTTCGGTATTGGCTTCGGTAATGATTTGAATGCCTTTTTGCTCAATGCTATGACGAAGTAATTGACTCGCACGCCCATCAAGTTGGCGTTCCATAATACGGTCCATTAAATGCAATACCGTGACATTCATACCACGTTGCTTTAAACCATAGGCAGCTTCTAAACCCAGCAAACCGCCACCAATCACGACTGCATTAGTTTTTGAACCACAGTATTCAATCATGGTGTTAACGTCATAAATATCGCGGAAAGTTAACACCCCTTTTAGGTCAACACCTTGAACTGGTGGAATAAATGGTGCCGAGCCTGTTGCCAGAATTAAACGGTCATAATCAACTGTCTGGCCTTTTTCGGTGTAAACCACTTTACGGGGACGATCAATTTTTACGGCTTTATCACCAGCAATAAATTTAATGCCTTTATCGTCGTACCACTTCGGTGGATGCAACATAATGTCTTCAATGGTTTTTTCACCCGATAAAACCGGAGACAACATAATACGATTATAGTTACCCCATGGTTCTTCACCAATCACCGTAACTTCATAACGGTCTGGTGCCATATCAAGTAAATCTTCCAGACAACGCATCCCTGCCAAACCATTTCCGATCAGCACCAGTCTAAGTTTGTCTTGTGATACACCTGTATTGGTAATATAAGTTTTTTGCGGCACCGCGTTGACCCAAACACGGCCATCAACAATTTTGCTCGGATAAACCGCTAATTTCTGGTCTTTATCTTCTAAACAACGGCCCGTAGCTAAACTGAAATGTTGTTTATAAATTGGTGATGCAACGACTCGTTCGCCTTGTAAATCACCAATAATCCCGCGGCTCATCACATTCGCTTGGCTAAACGGATCTTTATTGCTCAGTACATAAACACGTTTTTCATGCCCCACACGGAAGATTGCTACAGCTTGGCCGCCCACTAGCGCTCCTGCACCAGTGTTTGGGGTTAAATCATCGAGGGCACAAACGTCAATCCATTGATCATCAGGAAGCATATTTTTGTCTTGTACAATATTCATATAAGTTCTCCTTTATGCTTCAACCATTGGAATGCGGTCTTCTGAACGTTCAGCTTCAGTTAATGGGCGGATTTGACCACGTTCAGTTGTAAATTGAATGTGCGGATCAGCTTGTTCATTTGCTCCTGCATTGATATAAGTCTGGAAGCGTTTACGAACTTCTGGGTTTTCGACAGCTGTACGCCATTCGTCTTGATATGTACCAATAATGTGTTCCATACGGCGCTCAAGCTCGGCAGCTAAACCAAGAGAGTCATCAACGATCACAGATTTAAGGTAGTCTAGACCGCCTTCCATGTTGTCACGCCATACACTGGTACGTTGTAAGCGGTCTGCCGTTTGAATGTAGAACATAAAGAAACGGTCGATATAACGAATAAGTGTTTCTTTATCGAGGTCAGATGCAAGTAATTCTGCATGACGCGGTTTCATACCACCGTTACCACATACATAAAGGTTCCAACCCTTTTCAGTGGCAATCACACCTACATCTTTACCTTGCGCTTCCGCACACTCACGTGTACAGCCAGACACTGCCATTTTCAATTTATGTGGTGAACGCAAACCTTTGTAGCGGTTTTCAAGTTCAATCGCCAAACCAACCGAGTTATCTACCCCGTAACGACACCAAGTGCTACCTACACAAGATTTCACTGTACGCAACGACTTACCATAGGCATGACCAGACTCAAAGCCCGCAGCATTTAACTCTTCCCAAATAAATGGAAGTTCATGAACTTGGGCACCAAACATATCAACACGTTGACCACCAGTAATTTTGGTATATAAGTTATATTTCTTCGCAATTTGACCAATCGCAATTAAGCCATCCGGAGTGACTTCCCCACCTGCCATACGCGGTACAATAGAGTAAGAGCCATCTTTTTGAATGTTACCCAAGTAGTAGTCATTACTGTCTTGCAGGCCTGCATGACTTGGCTTAAGTACGAAATCATTCCAGCAAGATGCCAAAATATTTGCTGCCGCCGGTTTACAAATATCACAACCTAAACCATGACCATGTTGATGAATTAAATCATCAAATGTCTTGATTTCATTGACACGAACCAAGTGATACAACTCTTGACGCGAGTACGGGAAGTGTTCGCAAATGTGATTGTTAACAGTCACACCTTGACGTTGTAACTCTGACTTCAATACTTGAGTCACTAATGGTGCACAACCACCACATGCTGTTGCTGCTTTGGTGCATTTCTTTAATGCACCTAAAGAAGTCGAACCATCGCTAATTGCTTGGCAGATGTCTGCTTTTGATACATTGTTACATGAACAAATAGTCGCGCTGTCTGGCAGCAAATCGACTCCGCTACCACCAGATTTTGCTGCTGATTGTTCAAAACCCGGCATGATTAAACTTTCAGGTACTTCCGGTAAAGCCAGACCATTCAACATCATTTGTAAAAGGTCGTTGTATTCTTTGGCATCACCCACTAAAACCGCGCCAAGCAATTTGGTTTTGTCGGCATTTACAACAATCTTTTTATAAACCAGTGCATGTTCATCTGCATAGAAATAGCTTAATGCACCTGGGGTCATGGCATGTGCATCACCAACAGAAGCAACATCAACGCCCATCAACTTCAACTTGGTGCTCATGTCTGCGCCAGCGAAGCAATGACACTCTTCATCTAAAATGTGTTTTGCTGCAATACGCGCCATGTCATAGCCCGGTGCAACCAAGCCATAAATTTTATTTTGCCAAAGCGCACATTCACCAATGGCATAAATGTTTTGATCTGATGTTTGGCAATAATCATTAATTACAATACCGCCACGCTCACCAATTGCAAGTCCGCTATTACGCGCTAATTCATCCCGTGGGCGGATCCCCGCAGAGAATAAGATCACATCAGTTTCGAGTTCACTACCGTCGGCAAACTTCATCACATGAGTGGTATTTACCCCAGACTCAATAGACTGAGTCGCTTTTTGTGTATGGACTTTTACACCTAAATCTTCAATTTTACGGCGTAAAACCTTGCCCCCTAAGTCATCAATTTGAACTGCCATCAAACGTGGTGCAAACTCAACAACGTGTGTTTCTAAATCTAAATCACGTAATGCTTTGGCTGCCTCAAGTCCAAGTAAACCACCGCCAATTACTACGCCTGTTTTAGCCTTTAAACTTGCTGCACGAATGGCATCTAGATCTTCAATGGTACGGTAAACAAAACAGTTCTCGCGGTCATTACCCGGAATTGGCGGAACAAATGCATATGAACCGGTCGCCAGCACCAACTTGTCATAGCTAATCACATCACCATGATTGGTTGTTACGGTTTGTGCAGCTGTATCAATCGCCTCTGCTTTAGTATTTAAACGCAGGTCAATGCCATACGCATCAGCAAAATCAAAGCGTGCTAAAGATAAATCTTTTGCCGATTTCCCTGAGAAGTATTCAGTCAAATGTACGCGGTCATATGCGATACGAGGTTCTTCTGCAAGAATCGTGATTTCCAGTTCATCATCTGCTTTTTCTAAAATGGCTTCGATGAATTTGTGGCCCACCATACCATGACCAATCATTACCAATTTCATAGTGTTTCTCCTCAAATCACGTTGCTTTTAAGCTGCGTTCTTGCGTTCTCAAATAGACATTGTTGTTTTGCCTTGTGCTCTACCGAGAAACGTATCAACATCACAAAGCGTATAGCTGCTTGGAACCCATTTTTTCCACTCGTTGACGACACCCAATGCATAGCAAAGTCATAAAAACAAATAAAAAAAGCGAGCCCCCTCATACGGAAGGCTCGCATCGCTGAAACTGAAAAATTAGTTAATTCAGATGTAACTTTTTTATGCAATAAAAATAAAGACATAACCTTCACTCCGACTGAACGTAAATTTTCTGTGTGTACAGTTGCACTCACAAATTCGATCAGAACGGACATCGTTGGCCGTCTTTAAAACTTATGGTCGTCTTCGACCTGTAATTAACCAAGCATTTTGCATGCCAATTCTTTTTAAAATTAATATTAATAATTTTTTATTATTATTTTCAATAATTTAAAATACAGCCCATTTTTATACAAAAAGAATATTTAATTTCCCCTGCACTATTGCTGCTCGTCTATATGGTTTAAACAAAAATAAGTCTTGCCACAAAATGAATCGCTTTTTTGCACCAATATCGATCAAAACAATGCTTTAGCATAGTAAAGGACCACTCATGCCTGATTTTTTGTTTAAATTTGAATGGCACTAATCTTGCTTAAAACTTAATAACAAAAAACGCGTCGAATTGGCGCATTTTCTTAGCCTGATTTTCTGAACTTATGCCAAAACTCAAAATAGCTCTTATCGATGATGATCATGCGCGGGCCGACTATATAAAAAATAGTCTGCTTGAAAATGACTTTGAAGTGGTTGCCTGCCTTACTTTGGACCACTTAAATATTTTTCGTCTTGAAGATTTACAAGCCGATGTCATCTTGCTCGATATGGATCATCCCCATCGTGACATTATTGAAAGTTGTGTGAGTAGCTATGACCTACCAACTGTTCTATTCACTAAAAATTCAGATAAAGACACCATCAAACAAGCTATAGATGCAGGCGTAACGGCTTATATTGTAGATGGCATAGACCCCGCCCGCTTACATACCATTTTAGAGATTTCAATTGAGCAATATAAAAAACATAAAAAGCTCGAAGGTGACTTAAAAGAAGCTCAAACCAAACTGGCAGACCGTAAAGATGTTGAAAAGGCCAAAGTGCTACTCATGCAACTGCATGGTTTACCTGAAGACACAGCTTTTCAATTACTCAGAAAAAATGCCATGAGTCACCGTATAACGATTGGAGAAATGGCACGGCGTTTACTTGACGCTCAAAAATTACTAAATGATCAACTAAAGGATGAATAAATGAGCAAATTAGAAAAGACTCAATTGCAACTCGGCTATATTCCTTTACTTGATTGCATCGCTTTACTTTGGGCAAAGCAGCAAGGTTTCTTCGAAGAAGTCGATTTAGATGTTACCTTAGTCAAAGAAGCATCATGGGCAAGTCTACGCGACCGTTTAGCTTTTGGTTTATTAGATGCTGCACATTGTTTATCTGCGATGCTCCCTGCAGCAGTAATGGGTGCAGATCAAATTGGTATTGCACTGCAAACCCCGCTCGTTTTAAGTAAAAACCGTGCTTTTATCAGCTTAAGCCAAAAATTAATTCATCAATTGGCTATTCAAGAAAGCGATAATGCACAAACTACCGCCCAAAAAGTTATTCAATACATTGAACAAGATCATACTCTTTCTCTAGCCCATGTATTTAAACATTCAATCCATCATTATTGTTTAAGAGAATGGCTTGCCTTGGCAGACTCTAGAATAGCTCAAACGCTCAAACTCAAAGCACTTCCGCCACCGTATATGGTCGAAGCTTTAGATAACCATGTGATTGATGGTTTTTGTGTGGGAGAGCCTTGGAATACTCAAGGTGAACTTTTAGGTTTAAGTAAAATCGTCTGCTCAAGTCAAGACATTATTCCCAATGTGGCAGATAAAGTTCTCGCAGTAACTCAAGAATGGGCTGAACAACATCCTCAAACCTTAGTTGCCCTTACAACGGCAATTATGAAAGCTCAAAAAGAATTGAGTAATTTAAAAGATGTTGCACCTGTCTTAAAGTTATTGGTCGAGTTTGGGATTGTCCGATTTCACTGTTCTGAAGAAGTACATGTCGATAAATATTATATGATTCAAAATATTGTAAAGCACTTGGTTAAAGAAAATGCGGCTCCCCAACCTGAAGATTTCCATTGGTTATTTCAGCAAATGCAAAAATGGGAAAAACTTCAATTAGCCCCTGATCAAATCATAGAACTGAGTGCACAATGCATTAATCTCGATTGCTACAATCAAGCCAAACTCTAAAAAATACTTAAACACATTATAAAAAAAGCTGTCTTTATTAACAAAGACAGCTTGAAAGACCCATAAGACAAATGCGTTATACGCATTACTACATTTAAAAGACTCAACTCATCCATTAAATATAGCTCTTATGTTTCCGATCATAACCAATTAAAACTTATCATTTTCAGACATTTCCATATCAATAACTGACATTTCATAGACTTTATTTCCTACCTATAATTTCGACGAACAACCGAAACTCCCCTAGATATCAGTCCGTAATTTTGTTAACTTGATTATGTTACAAATTCAAAATACAGATTTGAGCTAATGAGTAAGGGGATGAAATAATGAAAGATATCTCACACCGTGAAGTTTATGCACTGGTTGATATTAATAATTGCTATGTTAGCTGTGAGCGTCTTTTCAACCCTAAACTCAATGATAAACCTGTAGTTGTTTTATCTAATAACGATGGCTGTGTGGTCTCACGTAGTGAAGAGGCAAAACTTTTAGGGATTAAAATGGGCGTACCGTGGTTCCAAATTGAAAAGGATGCTTTACAAGCAGGCGTTCAAGTCTATTCAAGCAACTACACTTTATATGCCGAGATGTCCCGCCGTTTTTTTGCTGTTCTCGGTGAGTTTTTCTCTCCAGATGATTTAGAAGCCTACTCTATAGATGAATGCTTTATTCATCTCACCCCTTACCTCCAATCTATCGATATCTCTGACTACTGCAACAAAGTGAGAAACACTCTCCTAAAATGGTTAGGCTTACCTTGTTGCATTGGAATTGGATATTCAAAGACACAAGCAAAACTTGCCAATCACTATGCTAAGAAAATTAAAAGTTTTAAAGGAGTATGTAATTTCATCACCTTAGATCCATTAATTATGGAAGACCTCATGCAACAGACATCAGTCAAAGAGGTATGGGGAATCGGCTATCAATTAGTCAAACAGCTACAAAGTTATGAGGTGTACACATGCCTAGACTTAACTTTTGCCAATGAACACCATATGGCAAAGGCATTTTCTGTGGTCATGGCACGCACCATTCGTGAGCTAAAAGGCCAATCCTGTATTGAACTTGATGATCCAGCTATTCCAACGAAACGGATTTTAGCATCACGAAGTTTTGCTCAAGCTTTATCCAGTATTGAGATTATTAAACAAGCACTTATCTTTCACCTTAACCGGGCACATCGCCGTTTAATGAAACAAGAACAACTTTGTGCCTGTGTTCAAGTTATGCTTTATGAAAAAACCGACAAACCGCCCTATAAAAAAGCCACATCTCAAGCAATTGGTCTTCATTATGCAACAGATGATTTATGTATACTTACTAAAGCAGCGATGCAGCAAATTGATGTTTTATATAAAGAAAATAAAAGTTACATAAAAATTGGAGTATTATTTTGTGCTCTACACGCACGTCAGCAACATATTGATGATTTATGGCAGCCTCTGGAACTTATTCATCAAAGACAACAATTGATGGAAACTTTAGGTACAGTCCGTAAGCGCTTTGGTAGCCACTATTTACAAGTTGGATATCACTCACGTAATCCATCTTGGCAAATGAAACAATGTCATCGCTCAAAAAATTACCTAACTCGCTGGAATGAAATGTTAACGATTGAAGATGCTTATACCCCCGTTACACAAAATACATGAACTGTTTTTGTCAATTCGGTTTAAAATAAGCTCCGTTAAATTACTTGAAATTTTGTCATTTTTTAACATTGCTAATTCGCCGCAAAATTTACAATATATAAGCCGAATTTGGTGTACCCTTTCTGCGACAATTAAAAGAAATTATAAAAAACTTGTAGAAACATATGCCATAATAAGCAAACTTTGCAGACATCTTGCAAAGATTATTTGCAACTTTAGAGCTGGAGCAATCTGAATGAGTTCGACCATTTTGGTAATTCATGGACCGAATTTGAATTTGCTGGGAAAACGCGAACCAGAAGTATATGGTCATCTTACCCTAGACAATATCAACCAACAACTTATTGCTCAAGCTGAACAAGCCTCAATTACACTAGATACTTTTCAAAGCAACTGGGAAGGTGCCATTGTTGACCGTATTCATCAGGCACAAACAGAAGGCGTAAAACTGATTATTATTAACCCTGCTGCCCTCACTCACACTTCAGTTGCTTTACGCGATGCCTTACTTGGCGTTGCCATTCCCTTTATTGAAGTACATTTATCAAATGTTCACGCACGTGAAGCTTTCAGACATCACTCTTATTTATCAGACAAAGCAATTGGCGTGATTTGTGGTCTAGGCGCAAAAGGTTATAGCTTTGCACTCGATTACGCTATTGAAAAAATTCAACCATCTAACCCAAACTAGTTCAGGAATAGTCGCCCATGGATATCCGCAAAATTAAGAAACTCATCGATTTAATGATTGAGTCTGACTTGCAAGCGATTGAAGTTAAAGAAGGTGATCAATCGATCGCTTTAACTCGTCGCAATCCTGTCGTTGCTGCGGCTGGTGTAGCACTTCCGGCAGCTCCTGTTGCTGAAGCACCTGTTGCAAAAACACCACGTGGAGCAGTTGAAACTTCTCCTATGGTTGGTGTGTTCTATGCTGCTCCAAGCCCAGGCGAAGCACCATTTGTCAAAGTAGGTCAAACAGTATCTGCTGGTGAGACTTTGGGTATTATTGAAGCAATGAAAATCATGAACCCGATTGAAGCAACTCAAAGCGGTGTGATTGAAGAAATTTTAGTGAAAAATGGTGAAGTGATCCAATTCGGTCAACCTTTATTCCGTTATCGCGCGTAATACCTCGGGGACATCTATGTTGCAAAAAGTTTTAATTGCAAACCGTGGTGAAATCGCTTTACGAATTACCCGGGCTTGCAAAACATTAGGAATCAAAACTGTTGGTATCTATTCAGATGCCGATAAAGATTTGATGCATTTACGTTTCGTTGATGAAGCAGTATGTATTGGTCCGGGTGCAAGTAGTGATAGCTATTTAAACATCCCGGCAATTATTACTGCTGCAGAAATTACTGGTGCCGATGCAATTCATCCAGGTTATGGCTTCCTTTCGGAAAATGCCGAGTTTGCTGAAATTGTAGAAAGCTCAGGTTTCACATTTATTGGCCCTCGCCCAGAACATATTCGTTTAATGGGTAACAAGGTTTCTGCAATTGTTGCAATGAAAAAAGCTGGCGTACCTACGGTACCTGGCTGCGACCATGCTGTAACTATCCATAACGCATTAGCTGAAGCGAAAGAAATCGGTTTCCCGCTTATTGTTAAAGCGGCAGCTGGTGGTGGTGGCCGTGGTATGCGTATTGTTGAACGTGTAGACACACTACTTGAGTCAGTTCAAGCGGCTCAACGTGATGCAGAAATGTGGTTCGGCGATGATACCGTGTATATGGAACGCTTCTTACAAAAACCTCGCCATGTCGAAGTTCAAGTTTTGGGTGATGGTAATGGCCACGCGATTCATTTATATGACCGTGACTGTTCATTACAACGTCGTCACCAAAAAGTGTTAGAAGAAGCTCCTGCTCCAAATCTACCGGAACAAGCACGTGCTGATATTTTACAAGCCTGTGTACACGCATGTCAGTTAATGCAATATCGTGGTGCTGGTACGTTTGAATTCTTATTTGAAGATGGTGAATTCTTCTTCATTGAAATGAATACTCGTGTTCAGGTTGAGCACCCTGTAACTGAAATGGTAACTGGGGTTGACATTATTGAACAGCAATTACGTATTGCAGCTGGTTTAGGCTTAGAGCTTCAACAAGAAGATATTGAAGTTCGTGGTCATGCCATTGAATGTCGTATCAATGCCGAAGATCCAACAACATTCTTACCTTCACCAGGTAAAATTGAAAGTTTCTATGCACCAGGTGGTGCGGGTATTCGTTTAGATTCTCATATCTATCCTGGATATAGCATTCCGCCATATTACGATTCAATGATTGCAAAATTGATTGCTCATGGTAAAGATCGTGAAACTTCACTTGCCCGCATGCGTCAAGCGTTAGATGAAATGATTCTTACAGGAATTAAAACCAATATTCCTTTACATAAAGATCTTATTTTGCAGGATAAAAACTTCTGTTCTCAAGCAATGGACATCCATTACCTTGAAAAACACTTGTTAAAGCAAGTGGAAGAAGAAAAGAAAGCTGAAACTGCTTAATCTGCTTCATATAAAAAAGCCTCTTAAATAAGAGGCTTTTTTATATCTACTTGTTTATGGCAACATTCGGCGTAAAGTTGCGAAACATTGCTCACCCTTAGCCGTTGAGCAGAAATTAATAGTATGGTCATTTTTCCATTGCACGAAATATTGAGAAATATCACCTGTCTGATCTTGCTTCTGACCAGAACAATCTACTTTATTATTATCAAACTTAATTTGCATTACTAAAGCCGATAGCTGCTCTTTAGGGTCATCAGATGGCTGATATTCATAAATACCGTATGACCACTCTTCACCACTTTTAATCACCACATCGTTACTACTGCGGAAATTATAATACTCTACACATTTTTTATTATTTGGAATCTCCATTCCCCATAATCCCATAATTTCAGGACGCGTAACAATACGTATAGCATTAGGATTACTTGCAGTGCGAACAGGTTGTGCTGTTGGCTGTTGAGTCGCTGTCTCAGCCATAGCAAAACCAGAACAAGCCAATAATAATCCCATAATATAAATATTTTTCATAGATTTATTAATCATTAAACGCATGGGTTTAAGTTAGCACATTTTTTTAGAAAAACATTGTTTCATAACCATATAAAAACAATATTTTTCAACCGTAACGAACCGATACTTCTCATCAAACAATTTCTATCTTTAACTCGGTATTCCTAACAATTTTTATCACTATTTAATCTAAGAAACTGAATTTTCGATTCGTTTAGGCAACCAATAGACAAAGCACAAACCAAATAGAACCACTAAAGCAGCGATCATAAAAATATGCTCGCCCGTAAGAATTTTCCAGTAATGACCAGCCAAAATGCTCCCAAACGCCACTCCAAGCCCCCACATGGTGCTATAAAAAGCCTGACCTCGACCTTGTTGCCCTATTGAAAATTTTTGAAAGATAAGCCGCATTGCGATGAGATGAAATAAGCCAAAACTAAAAGCGTGTAGGCACTGTGCAAATAACTGACCTATGAAATAGTGAGAGAAAATAGCAACTAATAACCAGCGTATACTTGTCAAAATCAAACATACTGCTACAAGGCTACGCCAAGAAAAATATTTAAAAAACGTAGTTGCATATGCAAACATCACAATTTCAGAAACCACGCCCATAGCCCATAAAAAACCAATTTCCGTTGTACTAAAATTTAACGATTTCAGAAAATTGCTATAGAAGCTATAAAAAGGTGCATGTGAAAAAAGAAGAATAAACTCAATTGTGAAAAAAGCAGCAACTTCAGGACGTTTCAGCACAGGCAATAAAGGTTCTAAATGCTTTTGTGAAGTTGGGGCCCCTTCTGGTTCACGTATCGTAAATGCCCAAATAAATGCTAAGGAGGCAATGATAAGCAATAATATAGGCAACATTGAAATCGGAATGATTTCTAAAATTGCCCCTATTGTAAATACACCTACAATAAACCCAACTGATCCCCATTTTCGAATCTTGCCATAAAGTTTCGCCCTTTGGTCTCCTAACCAAAATAAAGTTACTCCTTCAAATTGAGCTAAAATAGCATTCTGGAAAAAACTAAAAATAAGCATCAATAAAGCAACTGACTGAAAAGTATTAGGAATTATAAAAATAGCCAACCATATACATGCCTCCATCCATGTGGCAATCCGCACTAATAGCATTCTTTTACCGGATTTATCGGCGATCCAGCCCCAAACCAAAGGGGCAAAGAAGCGCGTCACAATAGCAATAGAAGATAAAATACCTATCTCTTGATAATTAAATCCCTGATCTTGGAGATATAAGTTCCAATACGGCATAAATGTGCCAACAATGGAATAATAAAAGAAGTAGAATCCTGACAGTCTAGCTGTAATTGTTAATAGTTGCATTCGGTTGCTTTATCTTGCATTTTCAAATAGTTAAACATAATTAAAGTTGCATCCGCTTGTACCACAATGCTGTATTTTGCATTTCATTAGTCTACAAATCAGTCTACAAATTTATTTTTCAATTAATTTAAAAAAATTTGTAGACTGCATGCTTTCTAAGCAAAACATATCCAACTTTCAAACCTGAGTAATTCTATCATTTTGAATAGTTTATAAATGAATTATTATCGATTCTTAGTTGATAGTTGTTTTTTATTAAGAATGAGTGAAGAACTTATGAAAGATTGGGTCTACTTCTATATCGAGCATACAATTAAATATGGTGAACCTTTCTTTAAAGAGTCAGGCTGGTCATTAGGTTTGAAAAATAATTATTTAGTTATGAGCGAAGTCCTAAGCTAAATAAAGAGAAATAATGCATTATTAATGCATATCTTATTTATAATTGAACAAAGAAATAAATAATCAATTTTGTCAAAAGACATAAATTTAGTTGGAAAATTATGCGCTATTTTAAAACACAATTTCAAATATGTTTAAAACATTTCCTTTATGCACAACCCAATTATTCAAATGGAGCTAATACACATTATTTAAAGGTAAAACCTGTTAATCATTATTTTAAATTATTGATAGATGAAAGCTTTAAGGACCTTCGCTCAAGTATTTATACAGAGATTGCAGAAAATCGTCGCGAACCTTTTGATCATGCAATAAAGTATCTAATTTCTTCAAATAAATTACTTGATGTTGATGGAATAGATATCTATTACACATATTTACCAAGTGTTTCTATTAGTGCCTTCAGTTGTGAATTATTTTTAAAAGCTTGGATAGCAGAGGATAAAGTCGAACATATTTATTCACCCTATCATCAAGTCACTCATGTTCGTTATATGGGATCTTTTGCCACAACTTTTCTAAAAAGTTTACCAAAAGGAAACTTACATAACCTTAAAGAAATCTTCTTAGCTCTACCTGAAGACATCCAAGATTTTCATATCTATATCTATGATTGCTTTTATAAAACTTCATTAAATTTATCTTTAGTTGATGCTTTGGAAAAAGTTAAAAGCTACTTTATTGACTCAAGATATTTTTTTGAGAAACCTAATGCTCAATATGATGCATACTTAGTAAATGATTTAGCAAATTTCTTTTATGAAGTATTCTTATTTTTAAATAACTGGAATGGAAAAGTACACACAGATATCAATTAAATTACTTTCTAAAGGATTTCAATATGTGCTCAAACTATGAACCAATTGCAAAAGATAGAATTCACTTGCTGGATCTGTTTGAGCCGACATTTGAATATAAATCTCACATATACCCTAACTATGAAGCCCCCTATTATTCTCTAAAAAAGAACAAATGGAATGGCGATTGGCTAGATTTGGTTTGGTCGCTCCATGGGTCAAAGAACTTAAAAAAGTTCATAACACTTACAATGCAAGAACGGAAACAGTTCACGAAAAGCCTAGTTTCAAAAATGCATGGAAGAAAAACCAATTCTGTTTAATCCCAGCTGATGTAATCTTTGAGCCAAAATATATAAATAATAAGCCTGAGTGGTGGGGAATTTATCGTAAAGATGCTATGCCTTTTACTATAGCTGGTATTTATGAATATGCTGTCGTAAACGGCGAAGAAATAAGATCTATGAGCATGCTCACAATTAACTCTGACCATCACCCTTTTATGAATCAATTTCACGCGCCCACTGATGAAAAGCGTTCTATTATTGTTATTCCTCCTAAATTAAGGAATGACTGGCTTCATTGTAAGCATGAGGAAGCAAATGACTTTTTCTTAGATATGCCAGCTGATGAATTCACCGCTCAACCCCGATCAGAACTGAAGAATTTCCGACCAAATACACTATAAGGAACGTCAACTTTTGACTTCTACTTGTTTATCCACATTTTTTTTAATTTGAATTTAAACGCTGCTCTAGCATATCATCTTGATTATGTAACGAAATCAAGGAGTAACTATGAGCATTATCCCCAATTCAATTATCGAAATTAAACCACATCTCAATGCTGGCAAGGTTTTGAGTGAGGTTGAATCCATAAAATTAGTTTCACCTACTACTTTTTTTTCAATACCTTTAGCTATAGAAAAAGTTTCAGCTGGTTTTCCCTCTCCTGCTCAAGATTATGTTGATCGAACTCTCGACATGAATGAGCACCTAATTAAAAATGAAGAAGCAACATTTATTGTTAGAGTGGCATCACTTTCGATGCTTAACGCTGGCATTGATATTGATGATGAGTTGATTGTTGATCGTAGTCTTGATGCTAAACACAACGATATTGTTGTTGCACTTATAGATAATGATTTTACTGTTAAACGCTTAATGATTGATGAAAATGAGCGTTGGTTAAAAGCTGAAAATCCAGATTATGATGATATTCATCTTCATGACGGGCAAGAACTAATAATTTGGGGCGTGGTTACCTATATTCTAAAAAATACAAGAAAAAAATCATGAGGCACGAAGATAAAGTCTTTTTTCTCATAGATGTAAATAACATGTATGTCTCATGTGAAAGAGTCTTTAATCCAAGCTTGAACAATAAGCCGGTCATCGTTTTATCAAATAATGATGGCTGCGCCGTTGCGCGCAGTAATGAAGCAAAAATCTTAAATATAAAAATGGGTGTGCCATTATTCCAAATCAGAGAAGTCGTACAAACGCACAATGTAATTGTTCTCTCTAGTAATTATGAACTTTACGCTGAAATGTCGCGCAGATTTCATAAAATTCTTGCATCGTATGTAACTGATGAAGATGTTGAGAAATATTCAATAGATGAGTGTTTTGTTGATTTTTCAGCTTATGAAAAAAATTTTGACCTAGAAAAGGTCGCTCAAGATATGCGCTTAAAAATATGGAAATGGCTTGGATTACCTGTGTGCGTTGGAATCGGTAGAAGCAAAACAGAATCGAAGATTGCTAACCATATAGCTAAGAAAAATCAATCGTTTAATGGCGTTTGCGATTTAGTAAACATGGATCCGTGCAACAAAGAATATTTCTTCGCGCAGATAGATGTTTCTGAGGTTTGGGGAGTTGGCCGTAAGCATGCTAAAAAGCTTCAATCAATGGAAATTAACACTGTATTAGATCTCGCATGTAGTGAACCCAGAGAGATGCAAAGAAGATTTTCTATTGTGATGGCTCGTACTATTAATGAGCTGCAAGGCATCTCTTGCCTTGAAATTGAAGACACCCCACCCTCTAAAAAGCAAATTATTAAGTCATGTTCTTTTGGTGCAAAAGTTACCGAACTTATTGACCTTCAAGAAGCGATAGCGATGCATGCTCAAGAAGCTTGTAAGAGATTGAGAGATGATGAGTCATTATGCGGCTGTCTAATTGTTTTTGTTCAATCTAGTCCTTTTGATGAAAATGTACCTTTCTATAACAAGTCAATAACCGGCTCATTTTCACAGCCAACAGATTGTGCATTAGATTTCGTAAAAGCTGCAACAAAGATGGTATCTCACATTTTTAAAGAAGGTATTAAGTATAAAAAATGTGGGGTCATACTAACTGGGCTAGAACCAAAAGATGGACACACTTATGACCTTCTCACGGATTTTGAAGCTATAGAAAAAAAAGAACAATTGATGAAAGCACTGGATAACGTTCACAACAAATTTGGAAAGAAAAAACTCGGTATAAGTACGTGTTATGTACCAGGACGGAACTGGTCTATGTCGCGGGATAAATTAAGCAGAAATCCTTTTTTGTGGGACGAACTGTTGACTATTAATAACTAATTTAATATTAAAGAATTACTTAAAATTTTAAAAACTCTATTCTCTATCCCAGCAATATCGAGAAAATCTATGGAAATCAAAAAAATCTTCAATTTGATAAGTCAAAAAATGATGGCTGAATTTTATATTTCTGCTGAATTTAATCATCATGGTGTTAAAGGTGATTATAGAGAAGATGCTTTAAAAAATTTTTTAGAAAATGGCAAACTTCCTAAACAATATAAATTAGGAAATGGAGAAATCATTAGTTCATATAGCCAAACTTCAAAGCAAACAGATTTAATTGTCTATGACAACAACAAGAGTATTATATTTCAAGCATCAGATAGTATTCAGATCTATCCAATTGAAACTATTTACGGAATTATTGAAATAAAATCAAAGTTAAGTAAACAAAAACTTAATGAAGGCTTAGAAAATATCAAATCTTTAAAACAAATACATTCACCTTCTTTTATTTCTAAAAAACTAGGGCCAACTTCCACAGTCACATATGGCAATACACCGCCTTTTGGGGTGATCTTTGCGTATGATCTTGGAGGTAATAGTCTTGATTCCCTCGAAGAAAACCTAAGAGAATGGTGCTCTAAGAACCCTGCTTCTGTATGGCCTAATATGATTTGTGTTTTAAATCAGGGGTTAATTTTATTTAGAGAAGGCTTAAAAGACAGACTACATTCTAATGAGATAACGGATGAATGCACAACGATTGGTCTGCATTTCAAGGAGGATTCTTTATTTGAATTTACATCAAGATTAATTTCCCTATGTAGTACAAGAAAGGTCGAGGTATTTGATATAAGCCAATATTCTGATATTGGACTAATTGTAGATGGATTAAGAGTAAAAGGTGTTAGAAGATGGAAACATAAAGATGACCCAAGCAAACAATTTTGCTTGAAACAAGAATTTATTAAAAAAGTATATTCAGAATGTAAAGAACAAATTTCAAGTAAAGAATTATTGATTAAGCGTCTTGGTAATATTTCTGGACTAGAGCAGCTTTATCAAGATACTAATGGATTAGTCTATTTATATAACCCTGAAAATTATAAAGGAATGGCGGATATCCTATCTACTCCTACCCAAAGTAGTGAAAGCATAATTGAAAGGTTACAAAATGAGAAAAATATAGCTAATGGTTTCTTTATGTATATAAATGAGGTTCCTTATTTTGTACCTTATATTTACGTAACGGATGAAGATTTAGAATAGTTATATCTTCCTACCAAAATACCAATCACTGGAATACATTAATAAACTAATTAAAAAGAAGATTTTTTAAATTTAACTTATGATGAACTCGTCGAGATTATTAGTAAGGCTCGGATGACGGGTCTACAGATGATTTCTATTTTAGGAACAGTTGGTGATTAATGAAACATAGGAAAGTAACTTTATCAGCAGTTTTATTATGGGGCGTAGTTGCTTATGCACTTGCACTTCTTACATATTGTACAATGAAGAGTGTATTAAGTGCTTCAGCAGATAATATTTCTGCTTTTGGCTCTATACTTGGGGCATGTGGTGCATTCTTTGCTGCTTTTGTAGCAACATATTTATTCAATGATTGGAGACTTCAAGCCTCTTTTGATTTAAAAAAACAACATGTAAATGAAATTAGTTATTTATTAGCCCAAAGTTATGACGAGCTTCATAAAATGGAAGAAATACTAGAAAATTTGAAAAATGTGAAAGACTATAAAATACTTTATGAAAAATATTATTCATTTAAAGCAAATGATTTAAGAGATGAGTTTTATAGCAAACAACTGAATGTTAAAATGCTTGATAGACTTAATAAAAGTCAAAATGAAATATTTGTTGTTTATGCAAAATACCAGAATCATCTTGTATATTTAGTAGATAACTTTAATCGCATTCAAAAATCATATATTCGATATTATGATAAATTTAATAGCGAAATGGGTAATGCCGAGCGTATACTTATGTTGAATAAGGGGTCATTCCCAAAGTATATACTTCCAAGTGAAAAAAATGCTGAAGAGGTCGGTCTTTTAAATACGCATATCTATCTTCCTATACAATTTGAGAAAGAAGATATATCTTATACTTTTAATAATATATTTGAGTTAATAAAAAAGCTAAGTGAAATATATAAAGATCTTGAAGCTAAAGTTCTTGACTCAATTGACCTTACAAAAAATGATTAGCCCTCGTCAAATGGCTTTTAAACGAATACCTACACTCAAAATGAGGAAATTCATTGATAGTATAAATGATGAAGCTCTAAAAGCCTCTTTAAAAACAGTCTACGATGCAGAAATAAATAATTAATAAAAAAGCCCTGAATATTCAGGGCTTTTTTTAAAGTGCTTTAACGCAAATAGATACGTTTACGTTGCTATTTATTGTATGGGCCGTACAGCCACATAAAAGAAAGCTCAGTAACAGTAACTTCATTAGGCTTCCAAAACCCTAGTAGCTGTTACGCCTTTTAATTGTGGCAATGTATAACGCTTACTTGCTGGTTGAGGAGTACGTCCATACCAACGGAACTCTTGGAAATCTGAATCACTATAGAGTGCGTAACACACTTTATTTGATTGATTACCACCAAGACAAACAAGTTTTCCAGTGGTCTTATCACGTCCTACGACAAAACAAACATGGCCTCCACCTTTACGGGTTTTAATAGCAACACAACCATAAGCAGGTTTTGTTAGTTTTGCGCCGTAATTCACGTAATCCAATGCACGGTACCAATGCTTAGGATAAGCAATTCCTGCTGCTTTCAAGCAATGAGCAACAAAAGTTCCACACCACGCAGTTTCATCATCCGCCCACCAAGCTTTAAGCTCTTTTAACCATTTCAAAATAGTTGGATTGTGCTGTTTACCTGGTATTTCTTGCAGACCAATATGTTTTTTTGCTTCAGCTATCCAAGCTAATTCATCAAGCTTTGTCGGTGTAGGAATATTCATTAAAGTGTTGATTCCTACTAACTGGCCTGTTAGTTGAGGGCCATTAAGTCGCGGCTGAGAAATTTTCTTACCGATCCATGAAAGACCAAGCATTAAAGTACCAGTTACAAATGCATGATACTTTTCAGGGATAACCTCATAATCAACACCCCATTGAAGTGCTGGCAACAAAATTAGCATGATGAATGCACCAATTGTCGGTAGCTTGACAGAAAGGTACTGCCAAGCATTATTTTCAATAAACTTCATTCATCTTTCCTTTTTCGTAAACTATCTTGCTCTAAGACTTTGATTCGTAACTCGCTTTCTTTTTCACGTAATTCACTTTCTTTACGTTCTCTGCGATCACGTCTCCACTGAAAAATGAAACTAATGAATAGGCCAACAACAGCCACAATTGCACCTGTATAGCTCAACCAATTAATTGAAGTTAAAGAACCAAAAGCACTTGCTAAACCACTCCAGAAAGTAGTTTTATTAGCAAAAGTTGTGACAGTGACTTCAATTGCCTGATGATCAGACATGACCTATTCCCCACGTTTCATTTGTGGTTATTTTTGCAAGTGTTGTTGTTCTAATTGGAGTAAGGTTCCAAACACAAAGCACGAAAAAAAAGCCCGAATTATTCAGACTTTTCTATGTGCAAACTATCTGCCTCTACTTGCTAGGGCATTTAATCCCTTAATGACTTCTTGACCTAATTTTAAGAATACGTTGTGACGTTCAATTTCGTTTTCTAAATACTTCTTGCGGTTTTCCCATGCTGATGAATTGAAGTAAGTACTTTCAAAACTCAAAGGCATTTTTAAAGCATCTGATAAAGGCATTGGGCAGTTTTCAGAAATACTACTTGCAGTATCAAGCAAAAGATCGGTCCAACTCTTTGATGATTCCTGTAAAGACGGAAGCGGTGCGAAATCGTGCAGGCGCGTCATCTGCACCTCTTTCCACTAAAATACCGTGGTTATCAACGCTTAACCGTAAATGAGTAAATAACTCATTGTTTAAATTATTAAAGTCTTGATAGCACAAATCAAAATCACTAGCTGGCATTTTCTTAATGAAATCTAGCCGCTGCTTAAATTGTTCTTCAAATAATTGAGGGTTTGTTCTATCCGGCAATAAAGCTAAGTGTTCATGATTAGAATAACTCAACTGAAAAGCCATCATGCAGGCAATCCATTCAGCGACGTTCTTACAATTTGCCTCTAAGAACTCCACTTCCATTCCAATAAGCTGTCTAACTGTAATTCCATTTTGAGTAGTTTCAGTTTTCCAATTATTTTCTGATTGAAGGAAAACTTTAGACCAGTCAGTGTTCACCTCCAACATAGTATTACTTTGTTTTTCAAGATATTTAAGCAGCAATAAATACCGTTCCTGAATTGATAAAAGTAAAGGATCCACATTGTCTAATGCTGATTTCAGAAAAGCTGAAAGTCTTTTTTCATTAAAATTTGGAGCAATGATAGATATTTTGAGACATTGCTCAAAACTAAGCTCTTGCATTTGGTAGGTATTTTCACCAACGTACACAGGATCAAAAGTAATCATTAGTTGCCTCCATATAATGAGTAAATATCCTTTGAGTCCCATGCAGTTCGACTCATTAAACTAATATTGACAGCTAAACTTAACCGGTTACCTTTTTCATCAATTGGCGCGACTATTGGTGCTGAAACACTTTCAAGAATAAAGGGTTTATAAGTTTTGCCATGAGTAGTGAGAGATACGAAAGGTGGGATAACCCCTGAAAACAAGCCTTCTAAGATTGTATTTGAATCATTAACGACATTTTGCAGCGTAGAATCAGACGATAATGATACTGGTACGCTCCAAGCCTCCAACTGCATGATCTTGTCTTCAACTTCGGATTTTGCATCACTAAAGGCCAAGAAAAAGATTGATAAATTAAGACGTACTGATGATGTAGATAGGAATACTTGAGTTGTATTCACTTTAGTTAAATTTGTTCGCCCTTCAACGCTCTTAAGTGCATTTTCAGCCGTTGCTAAAGGTCCTGATGCCATATCACTTAATGCTGAAATGAATGGTGAATTCTCACCTAACGTTGCTGCAGCTTGAAGCATTTGCCCAGTTTGCAAGTTAGCCATCAACATTGGCATCTTTAGTTCTGGATTGCTATTTTCAAATGGAGTTTGCCATTGGCTCTCAATACTTTTATCACCGTCAGTCAACAAAGCACGAATTACTGGTGAGGCTACTGGGTTACCATCTTTATCACAAAGTGAGAATTCAGCATATTTATGCTTTGAAATTGAGCCATAGAAAGGATCTGATTCAGTACTGGGCAACTTTGTTTTAGCTGTATTAACAGCTGGTGCATATGCTAAAGCTTTGGACATGTTTAAGTACTAATTCATAACAAATAAGCTATTATTAAATAAAAAATATGGACACTTATTAGCTTAGTTCCAGCATTAAAAACTGATAAGAAAGTATTGAAAATACAATAATTACTAATTTTAATATCAAGTTGATTGTGAGCAATTTTTTAGTATGATGGAAATGCGAATATTTATTTATGCTATTGTTTGAGAAATAAAAAATGTTAGATTTATTCACCCCAATTGTTGAGTCTGAAAAACAACATTATATTTTTAAAATTTTATCAAATGAAACAATGTATGCTGAAAGGAATGTAATATTAGATTGGGCTGATGGATTTGTAGATAGAGATAATAAATTTGTAAAAGAATTCCAAACTACTTTTGAATCTTCTTTGATGGAATTATATCTAAATAAAATCCTGAAATCAGAAAATATTGATATAGACTATAAACATAATGCACCTGACTTTGTGTGCAACAAAAATGGTTCATCTTTTTGTATTGAAGCGACTATTGCAAATCCTGAAAAAGATGGGCAGCCAGCCTATGGTTTTACAGAAGACTATTTAAATTTTGATATTGACTTTAAAGAGTTCAATAGGAAATCAATTATTAGAATTGCTAATTCTATTGTCACTAAATCTCAAAAATATACAAGATCTTATTGTAAATACCCGCATGTAATCGGTAAACCTTTTATTTTAGGTCTTAATTCCTTTGATCGTCCTCATTCCCATTTTATAGGACACCGCGGTTTAATGGCAGTCCTCTATGGAATTTATTTTAATGAAGAAAGGGCTGTTTCAGAAGAACTTTCCTATATTCCAAGAGAAAGAATGGATTTTATTGAGAAAGATAATGGAGCATCAATTCAACTCGGTTTTTTTACAACTTCGGAGTACGAGCACATTAGTGGCGTAATTTATAATCCATATGCTAACTGGGGGAAAGTCCAAGCATTAGCTGAATTATCTGAAGCAAATAAATATACATATTTTAATGCGCTTTACACTATGGATGAAGTAAATGAGGAAACGTTAACCCCAGATATCCGTCAAGGTATTCCTAAAGAAGAATATTCTGAATCGATCTTTGATGGTATGTATATTTTTCATAATCCTCATGCTAAATATCCAATTCCTAAATTTTTATTTAACCATCCTAAAATTGCTCATTTCAGTTTGGATAAAGCCGGGAATATTATTGAAAGAATTAGTGGTAAATTTTTACTTTCACGAAGTTTAATAGGTGCACGTGTAAGTTCAATGTTTCCCAAATAAAGAGAAATTCAAAGACATAATATTTATAAATTTAATTTTGCTGTATCCAACAATCCATAAAAAATACGCTCATCAAGAGCGTATTTTTATTACTTATATTAAGCAGCTAGATTAATATTATTCTCTTGCTCAAATTCATCAATCTTCTTAATAATTTCAGCAGACTTGTTATATGGCATAACAATCTCATCAAACTCATTTACTTCTGAACCCCAGAATTTGAGCATGATATTCTTAATCTGAGGTTTATCCACGCCGTCGCCATTGAATACATACTTGCTACGTTCAGTTCTGACATATAGTTGGTACTTAGCAAGCTGCTCATCAATACGTAGTTTTCTAGGAGGCATTGCGATATCACGAATTTCTGAAAAGAGGTCTTCAACACTTGTAAGGTGCGTAAAGTCTAATTCTCGTGTTATTGGAACATCATTAGAGCCTGCATGTTTTTCAATAATGATGATGCGAGTTGAAACGGCGGTACCAGCATTTTTAAAGGTTGATTGAGGTAACCAGATTTCAGCTGTCAGAATTGCACCAGGTGTGCTTTCAATAAATTCGTCCACTTTAGAATCCATTGAACCACGTGGTACCAAGGCCACAATCCGACCACCATCATAAAGATGACCAAAAGCCTTCTTGATATGTTGAATTGCCAAAGTGCCAGCATGACCAAATGGCGGATTCATCACAATCGCATGGTACTTATTCAATGATTCTAAAGATTCGAATGTATCAACAATTACTTTAGCACCTGTATTTGCCATTTGAGCACGACTAGCTAAAGACTCAGTCGGTTCAATCATTGTCAACTCTACATCCTGCGGAACAAAACGACCAATAGCTCCATCACCAGCACTAGGCTCAAGCACAGAATCGCCAGTGTGTACCCCTGCCCATTCAATCATTTTGAATCCTAGAGGTTCAGGCGTTGCATACCATTCCTTACCTTCGCGGTTATTACGACTTTCAGAACGTTTGCCTTTGGCATAGTAGAATGTTAGTGCTTGATCAAATGGGGTTAACTTAGCAATACGGGCATTTTCTTCATCATATGCTTTACCGCCAATACCATCATTTAGACTTGGCTCTTCATATTTAGCTTCTTCATAAGCCTGAATTAACGCTTCTTTGATACTTACTACAGCATCAGCACCTTTTGCAAAGTTATCTACTGTTTCTGCGCGTCCAGCAATCGTGTCTGCAAATGCAGCCCGTTCCCATGCAGTACCAGTAGTCAAGTATCTCTGAATAGCATTTGATGCTTGTCCGGTTCGATAGATACGCCCTTCCGTCTGTCTCAACTTGGCTGGCTTTGTTGGTTGACCAATATTAATGAGTACTCGCTGGTGTTTACCAGTTGTATCATGCAAGCTAATCCCAGTAGAACCAGCATCTGACTGCAGAATGAGAATATCGTGCCCGCTATCATCAGTATTAAATAACGCTACATTAGTTTCACGTTGTTGCTTTGAAAGACGGCCATTAAATAAAAGAGCATTAGGAAATGCATTCTTTAAAGTTTCAACAGGTGAATCATAATCAAGATTGAGATTTACTAGATCCGGTCTATTTTCTTTGAATGCATTATATTCAAGCTCAATATCTTCTCTAAGTGGGCTTTCATATTTTTCGATATCAAGCTTACTAATCAAGAAAGGTGCAAAACCACCGCCCTCGTTATAGTCATGAAAAATTACTACTTTACGACCTAATGCTAAGTGCTTTTTCACCATATCAACACAAGCTTCAGCTTTAATAGCTTCTAACAAACGGCGTCTTGCTAAGTAATCAAAGCGTTTTGCAATAATTTCGTATATTTTTTTAAATCGGTTGCCAGTAAATAGCCGATCATATTCTTGCATAGATGCATGACGTCCCCAGCCTGTTGTTGGTTTACCAGTCTGAGCAGCCCATTCTTCAAAAGTTCTTGTTTTGTGCCCTTCTATTTCTTTATAACCATTGCGAAGATAAGTTAAACCTTCATCAATAAGTTCACCAACACGAGAGCCAATTAGAATGAATTTACGATCATAGTCAAAATTTACTTCTAAATCCCGCCCAGACATAGCACCAGTGTTTTTAAGATTTTCAGCGAACTGTCTTTCAAGTACTCCTGTATCTACCTTAGCTTCAGGTCGGGTCAACTTACCATATCGCTTTCGATATCCAAGATTTCCCATATAGAAGTGCTCTCGAGCCTTACTAAAGCCTTCAGCTAAATTACCTTGGTCATCAACAGATACTGAAGGAGACATATAATCAAATAAATAGCCTTCCGCCCAATCAAGTGAAAAGTGATAACTAAATGGCGTAGCAGATAAGAAAACAACTTTGACCTTACTTTTCTGGTGTTTCCAATTCAAATTCCAGATCTTTCGTTGTTCATTTCGAAGGATCTGCATTTTGTTATAAGCACTTAGGTATTGTTCTGTTTCTTTACCATCTTCATCGAGCTCTTCAATTGGCATCTGATCAGCAAATTTATCTTCAAACCATTCACTAAAACCATGCAAATGCCCGGTTAATGCTCTTAGTTTGTTTAATGCTGCAGTTGCTTTACCATCGGATGATTGCGATAGAGTATGTGCCTCATCAATTAATATCAGGTCCCAATGTTTGTGAACTAAACTTTTATTTTGTCCAAAATTAGCAAAGGTTGTGACCACGACTGTGTGTTCATTACCGCCGTTATCTTTAATACTTTTTAATTTGTAAGCTTTGATATTCAACGGACTTGAGCTTTTTACAAAGTCATTTGCAATCTTATCATTCAAGGTAACAATCAAAATATTCTTGAGACCAGCATTAATAAAACGCTTTGCCACTCCAAGCCCAGTAAAGGTTTTACCTGTACCAGTGCCGTTAGTAAAAAGAATACCCTTCTTATTTTCCTCAATTAACCGCTTTTCAGTTTTTAAAACATCACCACGTTGTGCCAGTTGCAGATATGGCAAAGCTGCGTCAATATTTGAAGCATCGCTCCAAATTGTTTCTACATTATCTGCTTTTAATTGAGCTTCAAGCTTTTCATCTATGGCAGCTCTAACTGATTTAGCAGATTGTACAATTGATCGATCTCTTGCTCGTTTAAGAGATGATCTCTTACCAGATAGTTCACTGCTTCCGCTGCTGTTAATCCGGTTAGCACTGGTTCCACTATCTCCATTTGAAGATTCATTTCTAGGATTTCGGCCGCCAAGTAAACTTGCATCATCACTTTTTGGTAAGCCAGTATTACTGTCTCTGAGTACCCCAACTTCTCCATCATTTCTGACTGCTTCTGAAGCCTCAAGTTCATCTTTTCCTGATCCAGTTGTAGAAACAATTGGTCCTCTGGATCTGAGACGAAATTCGCCAACTGATTCCACATCTGAATTGGTATTTGATACATGTAAGAATAATCCTTTTACAAGTTGCTGATCTTCTGAAAGAAGAGAGTCTGGAATAGCTTTAAGATGTTTTGAGCGTACAAGAATTTCACCCTGATAATAAAAGGCATAGGGGTCAAACTCTTTAGCTTTGGTTAATTTGATGCCTTTAAGACCAATAACCTGTAATGTTTTATTCTTTTTAGTGGTGTATGGCTTCAGCTCTTTATCGCAAGCAAAAAGACTGACAATAGTCTCTAGCTGTTCAATAACATTTCTGGAACTGTTATTAAGGTGTTGGATAACTGATTCATCAATGTTTTTGATAGCCTCGTTATATAAGACTTCAATAACTTCATCCAATTTTGGAAAGTCACTTTCTTGACGGGCAAAAGCTAAAGCTTGCTTTGCTACAGACAAGTTAAGTTCTATTTGCTTATGGATTATAAGAAGGAAAAATCGAGCAATATTGCTCTGATAATGCATGAAATCAATCATGTAATAAATCGCAACCAATACTGTGTCTTTAGTGATTGGTTTGAGCTTTAAAATGGACATATATCCCTCAACATAGGAACTTTACATTCCTATGTTGAATGATCGTAAGTATCTAATTTTTAGTAGGTTCCAGATCTAAACATCTAATTCTTCGAAAAGAATGTCATTAATTTTGTTCCCTTCATGATTTTCTTTGTCATTACTTTGATCAATTTTAGCTTTCAAAGCACTGTGGAAACGTTCAGCTCCCTCTTTCGTTAATCGAATTATTTTAGGGCTACTTGAACTGCTGGAATCAACCAATGAATCGTACATTTGCACACTAATGAAATCATCACCAAGCACTTGTTGTGCATATTGGAGAGCATCTTTTACACTTACTGGTTCAGGTTCACCAAACAATCCTACATTGCTGCTATCTAAAGCTTGTTTCTCTGCAAATTCAGCTAAAGCTTTAAATAACATACTCATTTTTTTTGAACTGCGGCTATTCTTGGCGAGAAATACGGCGAGCTCAGCAACACCTTCTCCTAGATCCTCAAAAAGCCCTTGCTGCTTTACAAACTCAACAATATCTTGATCATTTTGCTTTGCAGATAAAATTGTATTTGCTGCATCAATAATTGCATTAGCAACACGTTGATCAATGGCTTGCTCCATTCCATCAACGATTTGATCTGATATATCTTGAACATTTCCACGACTTATGGCTTGCGCTTCAATAAATTTAGGGGCAGCAACACCAAGCGCATTAAGCATATTTTGAAGATCTGGTTTTGTATGATCAGCCATCATTTCTAGCAAACGATCATCATTGTACGCTTTACTAAAAATTGCGGCCTTGATTCTGTTTATCAGTGCTTGTGTTGGTTTTTTATCTTTCGTTGTGTACTGGGCAGCTTCTGTATCACCTAATTTACTTAAAAAACCTTGAATAAACTTTTGATTACTTACTGCTAATAAATCGCCATCTTCACTCGGATTAAAAAGTGCCAGTAAATTCTCATCTAAACGTTTAGCATCAGCTTTAGCACGTTCAGTTGCTGTAAAAGACAACTTATCATCTTGGTTAGCATCTATTGCAAATTGAGCTCTATCAATCTCGGTTGTACGAATACGTATCAAAATCGGTTGAGCTATTGCTTGGACCTGCTCACTACTAAAGCCAAAGTAATCAGCTTCATCAATCAACCATTGTTTATACTCATCTGCGGAACCGCGATCATAGGCAAGCTTGATTGCCATTGTTCGGCCATTTCCTGATTCAACCACTAAATCATCACCAGTAATCGGTGCTCCCGTATCTGCACGACCTGAGCGGCCTAGGCTTTCGGGATCTAAATCATTAGCAGTTTTCTGTACCCATGCTTGTGAGGATTCACGACTACGATCTCGTGGCTGCAATTCTTGCGGATAATTAGGGTTTTCCGCACCAGTTGCTGTATGAGATGCAATGACTTGATCAATATCAACTAAAGCGAATACAGTAGAAATCTTTTGTCCTTTGGCTGTTTTCACATTATTAGTTCTACCCTTCAAAAGCCCAGTGAAGGGCTGTTTAGGTTTAAAGAAGCTGATCATTTGATCAATTACAACTAATGGATTTTTAGCAATATCTTGAGTAGAAATTAGATTTAATGTTGTCATTAGATATTCTCCGCTTCCATTTTTTGTACTTGATTCAAGAGCTCTGTCACCGCTGGAATAAGAAGTGGATCATTTAAGTCTTTTTCTGCTTCATCTCGAATTTGCTCTAATAACTCAAGATTAACTTTAACCTGCCCTTCAATTACTGAACGGTAAAGTTGATTACCTTCATCATTTGTCGTACTAGGCTGAAGATCTTCAACTTCTGTCGGAGCATTTAGTTCTTTAAATTCTTCATTATCTGAATTTTGGGCTGGCTCTTTATTTCTGAGGCGATCCGCTAAATGTTCATCTGCCCATGCTCTTGAATATTCATAAAATGCTGTTAAATATTCTGGTGAACCTTCGGCACCATTCCAGTTTTTTAAGAATTCACCACGGCGATCTGAAACCCAAGCCATAAAGTCTATGTTGTTAGAATCTTCAGGATTTTCCAAAGTGTCTAACCATGCTTGCATCATTTTGTTTTCAGCTATACCAGCTGTACGTGCTGCTAATACTTCTTCATCTCTTTTTTGTTTAGCTTCATTTTCGGCATCAATAAGTTTTTTTGCTTCTAATTCTGCTTGCTGTTGAGCCAAAGCCTGGTCATCTAGATCAGAAATCCATTCACGTGCCCAAACTACTGCATCAGAACCCCCCTCTAGAGCCTTATTGATACGTTCAAAGAATGCTTGGTAACGTAAACCATCTTCACCTGCCCATTCAGGATCAGCATTTAAACGCTTTAAGTCGGCTTTTAAACGTTCGGCTTCTTCATCAGAAATACTATCTGGTAACTCATTATCGAGACTATTCTCTTTAATGATTACTTCATTTTCTTCAGATTGCTTGGTTAACAATGTATTTTGCAACTGATCCAATTCATTTAATAAATTGGAAATTTCTACACTTAAAGAATTTAATTGACTTTGTTTTTGCTCGAGACGTAGTTCAGCATCTGCTAAAGCCTTGGCCTTTTCTGCTTTTTTAGATTGTAACCGCTTAAAACGATTACTATTTTGGTTAATCAACTTCATAATTCGACCAGCGAGAACTGGAATTGATATTCCTTCTCCCTGATTAGGCTGAATTGCAGCCGTAATATCCCGATTGTTCATTAAAATCTTCCATGAAATTAATGCATCTGCTGGACTAATTTTTTTTGATAATCGATCTGGCTTATGAAAAAGGATTGTGAAGTTTTGACCATCATCAAAATCATAAGTAAGAGCAATTTGAAGGACTTTTTTATGCTTAAAGGGCTTACTTTCCGTAACGTTAACGATTTTGACGCCAGTTTTTGAAAACTGATCCATAGAGTGATGCAAAATTGCAGATAGCTGCTCTAAATGCTGGTAATCAACGATAATAGAGTCATAATGCGCTTCTTCTACGCCTAGACTAGATAAAAGCGTAGGTAACCCATCAAATTTACTTAATAATTGGCTGTGATCATCATTTCGTTGCATATCTAATAACAACTTAGAAGTATCACCCTCATGAGAAATTAAATTGATTCCATCCCATTCAGGTTTTTCAGCTGCGACAACATTTTGTAATTGTTCTAGTTGCCATCTTTGAATCGGTTTTGAACCCGTCAAATTAAATTGTTGTGAAGATAAATGGCGCTTAAGTCCAAATTGATTTGTTTCAATAACATCTGTAACACAAGCATCAAACATTCGGCCAAATTGCAGTATCGCTAAATCAGCTGCATGCTGGTCATCGATAGCGCCTAATACCGCAACAGAATCAAACGCATCTATCCCACCCTTTTTACCTTTTAAATTTACAACACGCCAGAAATCATTTTCCGTGTAATCTTCAGTGACTAAAGCATTAATTTGACGGTAATCACCCTTAATAAACCCAATTGAACAAGCACCACTATTCACCATAGAGTCAAAACCATGTACTAATCGGCTTTGATGTGGTGCGTGTGTTTGAATGAAAATTGATTTAACACTCACGGAGTTATCCTCATTTTAGTTTGAGGATATTTTCTCAATTAGGTGAATCTATAAAGGCAATGAGTTCCATAGCTTATTTTAAGTTGGGAAACATTTTGATGAAATTTAAAGTAACAATGGCATGTGCTTTATTAGAGGCATCAAGGGGCAAATTGCCTGCTTGAAGTGAAACTAGATGCTCAATTTCAAATTGGTTCTGATTTCTTGCAGCTTTATCAAAAGCATATATTTTTAATCTCATTAAGTATTCAATTGGTGGAGACTGAGTACCATCTTTATTAAACATTATTTCTTTTATAGCTTTAGCACTATTCGCAATAGCTGCTTCTTTAGTCTCAATAAATGAAATGTTCAACTCATTTGAAGCATTACCAGTTACATGGTTGAGTTGAAAATGCCCCACATGCACTGCATCGGTTTGGGCATCTAGTAGTGATACATCTACATTATTGGCTAACCAAGCAACTTTGTTTGAAGGATCAAAAATTGGAATATTTGCTTGAGCAATTTTACTGTTTGCACGGTACGGGCGAATTTCAATTCCAAAATGGGCCGCTGAAAGTGTCCCTAATGCGTAAAGTTCCTGATAATGTGAAACAGCTCGATCAACAGTTAGACCAAACCACAAGACAGGATTCTTAGCAAAACGTTCTTTAAACGGATTTAAAACGTTTCCCAAACTGTTATTTATAGTTTTATTCTGTGTTTCGTATTCAAAAAAAGCCATTATTCTTCATCCTCTGGAAATTTACGGCTTTTAGCAATACTTTCAGCTAACGTTAATGCTTCCTCATATTTCATACCTGTATCGCGCTCAAGAATGTACGCCATAATATCTACATCTAAATTTGATTCTTTCAATGACGCGATTACTTGTGTTTTAAGTAATGTTGTATTCATTCTTGATTGAGCATTGTTGATTTCTTCTGTAGCTGCTGCAGTTTGGTTTGAATAATATTCAACTTGCCAAGGGTAATCTTCAGGCTCAAATTGTTCGTTGTAAGCAAAACCCCAATCCAAATGAAGAATTTGATTAATCCCTTCGGAAGCTGCTGTTCGAATGTCTTGTGACCTACGCATGATTTGTGCAGAAGTATGGAATGCTCCACCTTCTCCAATACCGCCAGTTAACATATCAGCCCAACCAACCATGCTTGGATCTAGACCAATTCCGCCCATCAGCAAACGGACATTAATCATGAATTGTTCAATATTAATAGGTGAGCTTCGTTGATTCTTGATATCACCTACTGGATTTAGAACTTGTTTTTCATCAAATACCGGAAGCATGTGAAAAGCAGTATTCCAGACTGCTTCACCACCTGATAAAGCATCACGGACATAAGCCTCATGATTTTTCAGTAAACCTTCTAAACCACGGATATAGGCTTGACGTTGGGCTGGCGGCATTCCTGACATATTTACTGTCAAGAACATCTGATTTACGGTATCTGCGATTTGCTGGCTATTCATAGATGCCAAAGCGAGGATTACATCATCATAAATATCTTCAATCTCATAAAGAAATGAGCCGCCTAAATGCGCGGGTAAGATTGGTAGCTCATCTGGATCATCACCCTCCAACATTTTCGTGACAAGTCCAGTTTCAACAAGCTCATATTGAGCAATATTGCTCATACGGGGCATTTTGAAACGTACCATTTGAATAGTATTCAGCTTGGTAATAGTTTTTTGCCAATTGCGAGGATCTAAACAAAAAAAGGCGACAGTCTTACTGCCTTGTTCGAAAGGCTGTATTAATGGCGGATATGTATACTCATTACATACGAGGTCAATTACACCTTTATCTTTTTTCCCATAAATACGTGCATAGGAATCACCGAAAGAAATAGCATCTCGGGCAAGTTTGCTTAAATACTTATTGATAAGCTTTTCCATCTTTACACGGCGCTCATCTAGTTGTTTTTTTAGTTTTTCAGCTGCTGGTCCACTGGCCTTTTTCAAGCGTTCGGCAGGTGTAATAAAGACTTGTTGGCCGCTATAAGAATCTCCGCCTAATGCGGCAGAAACATGAATCCCCATACCCTCTGCGATAGGTGCAAAGCGTAACATTCTCTCCCATTTTGTAAGAATTTCTTTTCTAGTACGTTTTTTATTGGCTTTGGTTTGGTTAGTCCCAAGTGAAAACGGAGCCATAGTTTCATATAGCTGTGCTGTTGCATCCTGATTAGACGTATCGAATTGCTGATCATATGAATTAACATTTTCACCGAGTAACAACGATAAGAACCGAGAAGACATAACGAAGCCAAAATACCTAAATAATTATGTATTTTGAAGGCTGCTATTTTTTTACTTTTAGATGGGTTCCAAAGTGAATTGGAACCAAACAGATTTAATAAAAATCCAGCATGCAATTCTATCTGAACAAACTTACTTTACTGTTTAGAGGATTCGCTAATGGCTGATGTAAAAGTATTCACTGATATGGATATTGAATTAGCTCAAAAGACAAAAGATATTGTAAATAGTCAGCGTTACAATAATCGTCCAGCTTTCAAAACCTTAACCCTAGGCTGGGACCTTGAAACTGGTTCTATTGCAGTTAACTACACTTTTGTAGAAGAACCACAAAGTACTGATCAACCTGCATAACATGCTTTAATAAGTAAGCCCCCCAAAAAGGGGCTTTCTTATTATCTAGTAATCTTATGATGCAAAAGAGGTAATATGAACAGGAAGAGTGCCATTAGGCCCTAAATTTTCAATAATCCTTGAAGAGATATCATTTAATTTAGCAGCAGCCGCAAACTTTAGTTGTAACTGGCCATTAGAGTACCTACCAAACAAGCCCCCTCTATTTAAGTTATTCATAGGTCCCGGTCTAAACCACGAAGGTAAAGTATTTAATAAGATACCCACATTAGAACCAATGCTCAGCGTAATACCGTTTAATAAATTATCTGCTGTTAATTGATATGTTTGCACAATCCTTGGAACATTTTTAGCAGATATAGCAGACCAGATTAAATTACCTTGCTCATCATATACATCTAAATAACCAGAGATTTTAGTGTAGTCATAACTTAAAAATGAAATATTATTGTTATGCACACTATGCCAATATTTCCCACAAAACTCTGTTCCTTCAGATAGGTTTAAAATATAAAGAGTCTCTTTTGGTAAATCATTACGAAAAGAAGGATATACCAAACTAGGGGTTTGAATAAAACTAGGTGCCCAACCAGAAGATGCACCTATTGAACTAGGTGTACCACCATCTAACACTTGTACAGAATTTACACCTAAATGTCTGTAAGTGTCGCTAACAATAATTTCACCTTTATCATTACTTACTTCAAAGCCAGACATTATCCATACCTATAAATATCAACAGTAAGAAGGGCCAAACCAGATAATGCACTCACTCTTACTACATTAGGTGTATAAATAGACGCAAAAGGCCCACCATGGTAAGCAAGTGTAGGGTATTGCTGAGTCATATTACCTAAGCAGTTTTCTCTAACAATTGCTATATGAGTTTCAGATGTAATACCGTCATAAACATAATCCTTATAATACTCATTAGAACCTAAAGAGATTTCAAAAGTATGTATTAAGTGCATTTGACGATCTGTAACATCAACAACAATCTTCCCAGTTTCATCAAAACATTGTAAGCCTTGTGGCATATTGTCCTCCCAATATAAAGGGCTAGATAACTAGCCCTTCTTCACTACCACAGCCCTAATTTAACCCTGACAACATTATTATCGTCGTAAACTGTAATTAAACTGCCGCTTAAAACCATTCTTGCACCATTGGGTTTAGCCGGATCCTTGTAGGTAGTTAAGGTCCCCAACTCACCAGCAATCGCGCTCAATTTATCGACTTTAAACAGTTCAGCTGTTAAAGACTTCGCTTTGAAGTTTGCTGCGGTCAAATTTTTAATAAATACATCACTATTCATAATGACCTGATTGTCTTGAATTATGAACGGCATATATTTAGTAGAAGAAGTACCTGTTGTGAAAAAAATTCTATCAGCTTGGAAACCTATAGAAGTTTGGACAGTTCCATTATTTTGTTCACTTACCATGGATAAACCAGAGAAAACACCGTTGTTATCCATTCCCATTACGTATTTACCTTTCATCCCGTTGATCAAATCAACTTGAGACTTAAGATTAATTGCATTTGGCCCATATACTGAAGTGAGAGTTTGAAGTGAACCAGCGTAAGCTCCTACATCCGTGGTATATGTAGTTTTAAAACTCTCAAATTCAGCAATATTGTCTGCATCTTCAATATCGATGTAATCAAGATCCACTTCGCCTGCTTGAGCTGCATAATTGCCGATAAAAACAGGAGTAAAGAAAGCTGCTTTATTTGCAAATGTTTTGGGGTTTGTAAGCGTTCCAGCCCCACTACTTGCACCAGCAGATCTACCCTTGAAATACGCAACACCAGTAACCCAAGAACCCAATGCAGGTGCAGCACCACCAACCACATAATGACTTGAGCCAATATCTCCATTTATGTAATTCGTATCTGTAATAAATGCAGATTTTGCGGCATTAAAACAGGTGGCCCCCACATAAACTACACCAGCACCTGACACCCTTCTGTAGCGGTATTTAATCCGGTACATCTTATTATCATCAATTGGTAAGGTAGAGAACCAGTTTAGCCAGATTTCATCGTTGCCAGAATTATCACCCATCCGTAATGCATAACCTCCCCGACATGTTTGATCTTCAATTAAACGCATACCTATTCTTGAGCCGCTAGGCGTTCTGTTAATCCAATCTATCTCAAAAGTTTGCAAAGCAGACGCCATAATGGTTTGGCTATTTGCTGAATAGAGGGCTGATAATCGTTCACTGGATGAAGCAACTGCCTCATTCAATTTTGAAGAAGTCACATAATCTCTTTGTATGTCAGCAACTGTTCTAGATGCTGCAGCAGCTGTGTCTTGAGCTTTTACAATTTCTGCAAAAATTGGTACTGGTACAAGTGACGAATTATATTGAATTGGTTCAATAGATTGTCCCAAAGCTGTGAAAGACTCAGTTTTAATAAGTGGTGTAATCGTTTTATAGTGTGAAATATCATATCTCGCCCCACCCCGTAAAAAGACAGTTTCAATTGAAGAGTTAGGCATTTGTTTAATGTTTATTAAAGGTGATTGTGCAGTCCAGCTAAAAGAGAACTTATCAATAATTCTATTTTCTGCTTGAGTACCCCATCCATTAGCGGTAACACTCCATTCACAATTAAGACCGAAAGAGCGTGTACCATGTGTAGCCCAAGGCACATTACTATTATTTTGGCCGCCCAAAGTACAAAATACTTTAAAATCATACTTTTGCTTACCGGTAGCCAACTGAAAGATAACAGGATAGTAAATATCTGGATTCAAACCTGATAAGTCAACATTCGTTAAAATATTTTCTTTTAAGCTTTCAGTATTTTTCTGTAATGGATCAATATATTCTGACTTTAACTGATTTGACGATGCAGCAATTGCTCTTTCAATATTTGTATTAGTTAGGTCAGAATTAAGAATATATGCACTATTTGTTCTATCTAATTTAGAAGACATTTCAGTAAGTTTACTTGCCCATGTTTCCTTAAAATTAGTTAATGTCCCTAATGATTCTGTAGCTGTAGAAACGAAATCTTGTAAATTAGGATCTGCAGATGCATAGTCAGTTACGTCATAACATTCAATTTGAGCTAAAGTCCAGGATAGAGGGCTTTCAGGTGTTGGGGCTGGTCCACCCGCTACATGTACGAATCCAGAAGTATCGAATCTTCCGGTGGCACCGGATTTAACCATACGAACATAAACTTCAAATCTACCCGTCCCGTCAGTGCTCCCAATGAATTTATCTACTGATCCATCGCCCATTAAATTTGCTGCAGGATATAACTTGTAGCCGATAGGTAATTTAATCAGGTATTTAATGATGAAAATAGCATTTGAACGTGTGAAAAACTGTTGATGAAAACCGCCGAAATTCGGGCTTGCTGAACCAGTTGTAACGATTCTAACCTCATGAGTTGAAGTGGTCGGATTGTCAGCACTTTTAACTTCACGAGTAACACTAACTGTACCATTCTGAAGATTGTTGTAAGTGCCGACGTTGTTCATTCCTTTCTTGAAATTTACATCACCGTAAAGCAACTTACCGTTAGTAATCATCATTGCAAGCTTAGTTGTATTTTCTAATGCTGAACCCAGATTGTCGGTGCTTGTTTGGAGCTGAGTAATATCATTATTACGAAGATTAATTAAATCTTTTGATGTTTGATCCGCTGCTGCTTTAGTAGTTTTTAATACCGTTGAAAGTCCACCTGGTACAGAAGCGTCATATTGCTGAATTTGTTGTGCAATAACACCTTTGTTAACATCAGCATTGATAAATGTATCTTCAACAAATTTCGCATTTTGTTTAAGAGTAGTTTTAAAGCCTCCTTTGAAATTAGGAGCAGAATTGCCACGACTGATAAACATATTAGTGATGGTAATTGTCCCACCTACAGGTGCATTATCAAAACGTATGCCCAAAGGTACAAAGCCAAAGTCCGTAGCTTTAACATTGGTTGGGAAAAATCCTGTCAACTCTATTTCACCATTTTGTGAAATAGTAAAACTAGGCAACCCAAGAAGATAAGTAGCGCCATGAAATTGAATTATACACCCTGCTCCAACAAGTCCAGAAGTTGCTGTGTATTTAATGCGCATTACAATTGGATCACCAAGACCAATAGGTAAATTCTTATGTTCGTATTGTAATTCCCAGACTGGAAAAGTTTGATTTGTGCCTGTTGAAACATTTAATGTTTTGGTTTCATCTCCTAATAAAATCCAATTGTCTTCTGCGTATTGAATAGTATCCAGTTTTGCTGAAAAAGATTTTATTTCTTCTGCAAATACTTCTTTTGCATCAGATCGAGTAATTTTTTGTTGAAGAATTTGAGCGTGATTTTCTAAAACTTTTTGCAAGTTTCCACTGTTATTTGCCAAACCTAGAGGAATGCCACTAACGACCTGAACAGCAACCATTATCTGTTTTGCACCATTCAGACCAGAGTCAGGAATTGCGTGAAGTTCAATACCTCTTCCAGCCCCTATTCCTTTCTGACCAATAAGGATATATGCATCCCTTCCCGTAATCTGATCAAGAGTAAATTGATTTGCACCTAATGAAAGTAACGCAGCTTTAACTGTGTTTAAATTCATAGCAATGTAATCATAGTTAGTGATAATCACAAAAGTATCTTTAGGTATTTCATTAATAGCATTACTCATGGCAACGGCGTTTGCAGGGTCACCATATGTGTCATATCGAGTTGAAGTTGCAATCGAGCCATCTGCTGCTAAAACATGCACAGAAAAGCCGCGGTTAGAAGCTACAGATATAGTCTCACCTTTTAAGTTCTTGATTCCAGTAAAATCATTATTCCAGCCTGAAGAATAAACTCTGTAATTAAAGACTTGTCCTAGATCTTGATTTAACTGCTTGTAATTAGAATCTAAGCTATTAATTGATTGGGTTATATTTTGTTGATTATCACTAATTGTAGAGTTTATTTCCTGAAACTTCCCATCAACTGATAATTTATTCGTATCAACGGTAGATTTCAGAGTTGTATAATTTTCAGTTAGTACTTGGATCTTTTCTAAATTTTTCTGAACATCTGTTTTAGTACCTGTAATTGCTAATGAGTTAGCTTCTAAACCTTTCTCAATTTCACGAGGATTTTTTCTAAATCCTGTTGCTAACTCACCTTTCTCTAATTGAACTTCTCGAATTAAGAAATCAGGAGCATACCCTACTTGAGCACATAGGATAATATTAATATACTGTAAGTTATTGATATTTGTATCAAAAGTATAAGTACATAATACTTCTTTATCTGTTGCAATATTCCATTCATTAACAACCTGATTATTACTGCTACCATCATATCTATGGATGATTAATAGCAAAGTTTTTTGTGCTGCAGTTAGGGCTTTGGCTTTAAGTGACAACGTATAGGTTTGATTTATTTCTAAACCATCAGCTATCGTAATTGACTCGATAAAACCTTTAAAATATGTAGACGAATTCGTAGAGCGGAATCTCCCCCAGTTTGCGCCATAAGCATCCTTAAAAACTTCTAGAACATTACCTTCAACAACAGCATTCTGACGCCAGTTAGAGATTGAAAAAGGCGCATAGAAATCACCATTCTTGATTAAATTGTCTCCACCACTTGACGAGATTGTTGCTTTTAGAATTTTACTTTCTTCAGCTATAGCTTTATTTGTTTCTGCTTTTGTATAACGGGTGCTATCCAGTGTTGCTGAACTATCTGTCCATAAATTTCCGAACTTCTGCTTAAATTTTGCTTCCAATTCATCTGTAGCTGCGGCAACTGCTTTATTTGTGTCAGCAGTAGTCGAATAATTTTGTAGTTGTGTAGCGCGTACAAGTGATGTGTCTACATCTTTGTCAGTAAAAACGCTATTTACCCGATAAGCTTGTAACTCCCACCAACCGCCACTGCCATTGTGTCCAAGTGCAAAACCTAACTTCATTTGTGGATGAGTATTAAAAGTTACAACCTGTTCGATATATACCCATTCTTCGTTTGCTGGAATTCTGTTTAAAGCAATCACTGATGCAGTGATTGTAGCATTTGAAAAACTACCATCTGCTTTGCCATACATAGCCGTAATGCTGCAATCACCTGTAGAATCTGCACTTCGGCGAACCCAAAAGCTAACCTTATATGAACGATTTGTCGGTAAAGCTTTGCGGCTATATATCCAACATCCTGCTTGATTCGAAGAATCTTTTCTAAAGACAGTATTGCCAACTTTTCCTGTATTAGTTGTTTTAAAGTGGATTTTCAAATCATAACTATAGTAATTAATCCAATCTTCAGGGTTTTTTAAATTAAAATCTGGCAGTAATGAGTCACTATCATTAGCAGATTCAATAGATGCTTTAACATTTTTAATTTGAGCATTAAGCTGATTAGTTTGATTTGCTGTAGCTTCGTCTAACTTTGCTGTGGTTGCATAGTTCTGCAGTGCTTTTGCGGTGTTATCGATATTTTTTTCAGCATTTGAAAGTCCAGTTTCAAGACTTGATGTTCTCTTTGTTAGTGCCTCCTTTTCAGTCACATATGTTTGTTTGAAATCATTAAAGTTTGCATTAACTTGATCTACTGCAGCGTTGTAGTCATAAGCACTGGGGATCCACGATTCAGTAGTGATTAAGTCACCCCTGACAAGCACTGCCCAATAAACCGTTCCGACTGAACCTTGAGCAGCAGTAGGACTGTTAATCATGTAAAAATTTAAAGCACGTTTTTCAATAACTTGATTATTTTTAACAAAGGTTATTTTATTAATAACTTTGCCATTTGTATTAACAACGGATTGTAAGGCTTGCTGACCTCCCCCAGCATAAACTGCCAAATTAGAGTTTGTATCCGCACCATTTCTTTGATGTTCGGCACACCACATTAAAGTGTATTTTGCGCCTACCTCCCAATCCTCGCCTAGCTTATATGAAAGATGAGGATATGAAGTTCCGTTATATTTACCCACAACATTTGACTGGATAAGCAAATTCGAACCAGCAGCTGCGGCTCTACTCAAACTTGCAGAGAGTGCTGTTGCTTGCTCTGTAACTGCTTTAATCTGTCCAGCTTGTTCTGTTACATCTGATTTCGTTGCTTCCAATGCTTCTGACGAAGCCTTTTTATTTACTTCATTATTAGTTAAATTTAGATCATTTCTAAGCTTAGAAATATCTAAACTTTGAGAAGACAATGTTTCGCCGTGCTTCTTAACTTCCGCTTGAGTGATCTTAATCGCTTCTGCATTAGCATTTAATGAGCTTTGCGTATCCCGAGGGCTTGGGCTCCATGCTGTAGGTTTATTGCCGGCTTCGATCTGTAATTTTTGAATTGTTGGAATTCGGCCTGAGCCATAAGTACCGTAAAACTCAATTGTAGATTCAGTTGAACTGTCAGTGTTTAATTTAGGAAAAACCGTCACTGCAAATTTTTGAAATTCATTTGCTTTAGTTACTGTAACTGAAGTTGTGAAAAAGTGGGCAGAACCATTAGATGAGTAAACCTGAACCGAACCGGCAACAGGTACACTCACTTCAAATGAAATGGTAACCGGCTTATCTAAGTTTTCGTCATAAAAAACTTTTAACTCTTTGCTTCGTTCATACATTAAGTATTCACGACTTGTTGTAGCTGTCGATGTTCTAGGAGCTTCTGAATTAGCAACAGCATTAACACCACCGATTTTTAAATTATCTACAGCAGCTGTTATATCAGTCGATACACGGCCCATTGCACTTTCGAGATCACTCTTTGTAGCTGTTTTCAACAAAGCTTGAGCATTGCTCTGAATAACTGTTTCTGCATTCTGCATTCTTGTTTCAAGCTTACTGGTCCTTTCAGCTTCAGCTTCTGTTCTGTTAGTTGCTGTTTTGAATAAATCATTTGCTGTTGCAGTTGCATCATTAGCTGAAGCTAATGAGTTGTTATCTTCAACAATAATGTAATTAAGCTGACAAATTCCTGTCTGGAAGTTGTAGTTTGCAATAAAGATTGGGGCATAAAATTCAGCTTGCGCTGGGAAAGTACGCGGATTATCAATTGTCCCTAAGCCAGTTGCTGCCCCAGTAGATTTACCCTTCATGTATAGAACTACTTCTTGCCATTCACCTAAATTAGGTTTAATGGCCGACAATAAGTAGTTAGAAGAACCCATATCTCCTGCAAGGGTGTTTGTAGTCGTTACGTATTTACTTTGGTCTGCATTTTTACATGCAACACCAAGATAAATAGATCCATTTTCACCGAGTACACGGCGGAAACGTGCACGAACCCGATAAAGTGTATCTGGGTTAATCTTTACAAACTCATTCCAATGAACCCATGTTTCATCATTATCAGCATTATTCCCAAGCTCAAGAATATAACCACCTAGTGCATCAGAATCTTGAATTACTTTCACTTCTGCAGTGGTACGCCAACGTGTCCAGTCATCAATACCTTTTGTCGTAACGACTGCACGTACCCCAGAAGTTACTTGAGTTTGAGATTTTAGACTTAATAAATTTTGAGAAAGGGCTTCGGTAGCTTTTACAGCTGTTGTTCCTGTTTGCTGCGCTTCTGCTGCATTATCAAAAGCCAATTTTGCAAGATCATCAGTAGTTTTAAGTGATGATGAAAGGCCATTTATGCTTGTATTTGTATTACTTTCTAAGGTCGAAACACTTTTTTGAACATCAGTAATTTGCCCTTGTACCTTTAAATTTTCTTTAGAGATACTTGTATCAAGTTCACTAAATTTTGAAGCAGTAGACTGTTCCAACTCGGTAAGTGACTCAGTAACTTCTAAAATATTCGCATTAGATTTCCGATCAGCTTCTTCCAATGCTGCATTAGTTTGGTCGATACGTAATGATAAGGCTTTATCACCATCAGAAACTGATTGAGCAATTGTTGCTATATCTGAAGTTGTTTTAATTTTATTCGAATTATAGTCAGTTTTTAGTTCTTCAAGTTTTTTTGCTTCTGAAACAACCTTGTCATCAACCAGTTTTACTGAAGATTCTACTTTTTCGATGTTTGCGGCATTACCTTCTATTTGTTCTTGTGAGTTTTTAAGAGTAGATTCAATTTGTGAGGTTTTCTCAGCAATAGATTGATTCAAATCACTTACAGTACGTTCGACTTTATTAATAGCAGTTTTGTTGTCACCAATTTGTGATTGTGCGGTACTGATTTGATCAGTAAATGCTTTATCTTGAGCTGCAAGGGTTTTTATTTCTTCTGAAATTAAAGCGTTTGACTTACCGAATTCGTTTTGCATTTCAGCAAACTTAAGCTCAAAACTTTGAGTTAAAGCCTCTTTTTCATTTGCACGTGCTTCAGCTTCAGCTAGAAAACCAGAATCGACTTTCTTATCAAGATCAATATACTGAGCTGCAATTTGATCTACTTTTTTAACTGCAGCTTCAGTTTGATTTACAACAGGTTCAATTTTTTGATTAATGAGTGTATTGGTTTCTTCACCTAATGCTAATTTCGCGTCATCAATCATCTGACCAGCTTTAACTAAGTTTTGATCAATGTCTTGTTTTAAGGCGGCCTTAGTTTGATCAATAACATTCAGTGTGTCAGCTGCTTGTTTTTTACGGTCCAGAACTTCTTGATCTGCAATTTTTTTTGCGTTTTCTGCGACTAACCGAATTTCATTTGAATCACTTCTTACATCAGCTATGATTGAATCTGTTTCTCTTTTAATAAAACCGATTTTATCATCGAGTTCTTTCTCAGCACGAATTGCACGTTGTTGAGCATCAGCAACCAATGCTTCATTAGCTTGAATAGACTGATCGATACGTTGATTGGCTTCATCCAATCGTAGATTAGCCTCATTATTATGTTGATCTACAATTAATTTAGTATTATTAATTTCTTGATCTATATAAGCACGAACTTCATCGACTTTATTCTGAGCGATCTGATTAACTTCTTTAACTTGTTCATGAATTTTTTGAACTTCCTCATCAAAATGTTTCATTCCCTCTTCAAGCAACTTAAAAGCATCAGAATCTTTAATATTTTCAATTAAATCTTCTACTTCTTTTACTTTTTCTTCAATCTCTTGATTAATTTGCTCGTTATTTTCAATCTTCTCCCCTTGTTCTTTTAATTCCTCCTTAAGCCCTTCTAACTTATCAAGAGCGTCTTTAAATGCACCTTCAATGGATTTAGGATCGATTGGCACACCTGCAACTGTAAGAGTTGTGCCTACGGCCATACTGCCTGCAACAGAACTATTACCTGCAACTGAAGTATTACCTACTACTGTGCTATTTCCCGTTAATGTGCTATTACCAGTTTGTTGTGTATTAGCTTGTACATTCATCAACGGCGTTTTGATCGAAACGGTTGTGCCAGAATCAACTTTTAAATTTTCTTTAGATATAAACTCAATGTTATCTTGTCGAATTCGGCGCACACCAACAATAGCGCCATCTCCATGACTAACATAACTATGGATTACTGGGCGTTCTTCATTACCATTTTCAAAGAAGACATAGACGTCTTCCCCCTCCACAATTTGAATTTCTGTATCAAAATCACTATCACCGACTGGATAGGCAAAAGTTGCTGCAATGCCTTCACTCGCGCCATCAGTTAAACCATGAATGTGTACTTGTGCAGTACGACCTTTTGCGTTGTAACTTAAAATCTTTGCACGTTTAAAACCATTCATATATTTGACCTACAAATTAGCAATCCAGAACTTTGATGAAGTCCCCATTGATCCCCCTATTGCGCCTGTGTCTATATGATGTGCAGCTGTTAAAACGACATACTTCTTTCTATCTATTTCAAATATATCGCCTGCATTCCAGTTCAAATTTAGCGGTCTAATTATTGTCCCCCGCAAGATCAAAACTTTTTCCAAGTTTTTGACTTGTCGGGCATCTAAACCAGCTCTTTGCGTCACAGTATGGCCTGGGGTTATTGAGTCATCACCAACAACCGTTGAACCGTTATTCTCAACTGTGACAAAAGATGATTTTTGCATCAGTTCCAAAGGTTTACTGGATATCCAAACGACACTGCTAGGATCTAGTTTTGTGATAGGTTCCTTTTTGAAGAAAGAATCAATTTTTTGAGCAGACACTTTATTATTTTGAAAGCAAATTACAGCTGCTTCTTGTTGCAGATAATGAGCCAAGCGCTGTGTAGGCATACTCCCCTTTAAACAAACAAATTTAGGCAAAGGTAGATCATTACCTAAACTAATAGTTGCCCCACAGGCTCGAATTACAGAATTGAAAGAAGTTTCATTACTAATAATTGCTTGTTTTGAATATTCGATAAGTCTTTTACAACCAGCCAAAATACCAATACAAGATATCCCACCAACACGGCGATCTTGTTTAATAGTCTGAGTTTTTAGAGGAGTAACTTTGATAAGTTCGAAAGGATGAGAAATGTCATTTACAGTAAGTTGCTCCCCTTCTTTTAAAAGGGAGTCTAATTCAGTAGTAGATTGAACTGTGAACTCAATGGATGCGGGAATAGGTACGAGATCAGTTCTTAAAGTTGCACTAATAAGCTCAGAAGCAGGAATAATTTTACCCGCAGAAACTATGGTGATTTGCATTAACGGCTTCCCAAGTTAAAATTAAAACTTATAGGGGCCATACAAAATGCAAGCTTAGGTAAAGCTTCTTTCTTTTCGTTATAGATCTGTTGAGCTTCCGAGACAGATAATCCATAACTTTCGACACCGAGCCCACGGGTCGCCTCAACCAATCTTGCTTGTAAAAGATCACAATGAGCTTTAACTAAAGGTTGAATAATTACGTACTCATCGCCGCTAAGTTCAATAGTTTCATTCAGTTCAATACTAGTAGAAGCTTTAGTTTGACAATCTAATACCGCCCAGCCTGCATAGTATTTTGCTTCTTCTAAAAATGCCTTTACGATATCATCAAGCAAAATTGAATAGCCCGATAATTGATATTCTTTATAGAGCTCTTCTGATAGTTGCTGGATAGAACCAGCAACTACAGCATACCCTTCTGATTCAGGTAATAACTTCATTGCCATTACCCAAATAGATTGCCCAGTTGACGACCAACGCCTTGCACAGCATTTGCTAGATTAGTTGCCTGTTGAGCAGTATTGATCACTTGCTGAACTCGATTAACAAGATCAGCTGTACCATCAATTTGTTTTTTACCCGGTTGAACACTACCGTTGGTACCAATATTGGCAAAGCTACCAAAGTAGTTATAGTCAATTGGGCAAGAGACAGTCATAACTTGAGATCGGCTATCAGAATCATATTCAGCTGACTCAAAGCGTATAGCGCAGTTTTCAAGTGCATAAGAACGGGTAAAACTACCTAAACGGCCATCATAGTAATCTCCATGGATGATTCCCCCACTAGCTACGACATATTCAGCCAGAAGTTGATCATGTCCTGCTTCAGTTACAAGGATTTGAAGATTGCCTGTGTAATGGGTTTTCGGCGGCCCAGCAACAATTCCAGTAAAACCACCCGCATATTGGACTTCTGCAGGATCTTCATTACTCACAATTGGACGTGGGCAACTTTTAAATAAGAAGCGAAGGTCTTCCATGCCACGAGGAACAAACATCCCCTGACAAGCCAATAAGGGTGAACCAAGTTGCTGTAGAGCAATGTAATCTTGTTTAAGCTGATTTAGTAAAATCGGATTAGATTGTTGCATATTTCTGATGCTCAATAGCTTTAATATGCCCCAAGATTAAAAGGTTATATTCACTTAAAATTTGATTGGTTCCATAAAAAAAGCCACCCTAAAAGGTAGCTTTTTAAATCTGCTTTTTATCCAATATTTGGTGGTACTCGCAGAACCTGTACTGAAGGTACACCCCGATCTAGCGCATCTTGGACACAACGATAATCAGGATTATTTGGTTCATAACCAAGTTCACCACGGATATTACCCTTATGTATTGTCATCGGTGCATCAAAACGCCCACGCATAAAACGACCAATAATAATTGTGTCAGTTAATGATTGATTGGTCTTTGTTTCTGTTTTATCAGTTTTTTTCTGATATTGAATACCAGGCGCTTCACCTAAGATTTGAGTTGTATTCATGAGTATTTCCTTAATTAAAGGGATTATAGGTAAAGCCAAAAAATGACCTTACCTATGAGTAATTAGTAAATACCTAAGCGTTTACCTTTTTTGAATGAACGTAAACGCTTGTTGATTGCATTCGCAGTAAAAGCATGAAGTCGAGCTTTTTTCATTCCAGCTTTTTGTGCTGAAGTTAAACGGACCTTTTGACCAGGTAATCGTTTATTCACAACGGTTTTGACACCTTGACGAATAGCCAGCACACCACGGTAGTGAATTTTTCGCCCATTTACTTTCCGTTGGCTAAATGCTCCATTTCGAGCTTTAATTTTTTTAGCCATTGAATCGAAACCTTCTTCAGTTTCATCTGCTTCACCGAAAATAAACTCACGAACCAGTTCTTCAAGTTCAGGGCCTTCGTCTGGCATATTAGCAAGAACAGTATTGGCTGCTGCTTCTAACGCCGCATCAGCAACTTCTGTATCATCACTAAAGATCTCTTCAATATCAGTAGCGTCAACGCCAAATGTTAAGAAAGCATCGGAAAGAGAAGCCATTAAAGCGTTTTCATAGATGCCGTCTTCATCATCTGCACCATCTAATGCATCGACAATTAATGCGTCTAAATGATCAACGCCCAGTTCACCTTCTTCAAGCTTTCCTTCACTGATTGTATCTACCGTATCGGATAGAATGTTCAGAGCAATTTGTCGTACTTGTTCAATCACAGATTGCTGTTCTCGATCAGTACTTGAAACCTTACTCACAACGGTAGAAATATTCTCCGCTGCTGAATCAAAAGCACGTAAAGTTAATGGTTTTTCAGTAGTCGGTCCGAATGGATTCATCTTGATAGATCCTTAAAATTATTTAACTAAAACGTCGTCATCAAAAATTGCAGCACGAGTTGTACCAACAACTCCATGGGCTAAATAGAGTCGTACACGCTCATATGGATAGTCTTTGTCAGGTATTAAACTGAACTCAAAAGGTTTACCCCCTAGATCTTCAGCCGGTTGTAACCAACCGGTTGTTTCACTAGAAGCGCCCTCTAAAAACTCTTGAATGTCATCACCAGCTTTTTTGATATAGTCCGGTGTAGCTTGGAACATATAAGTCCGCAGGATCTCGATACATTTATTCGTAACCCGAGCCGAAATCTCCGCAGCGGGAACTAAACGCAAAGCACTATTTTTGCTTTGGTATTGCGTAAGCACATCACTTAATACAAATAATGTAGTTTCAAACTTAACTGGGCGAACTACATTTACTTTAGCCTTAGCCAACATTTCTTGAGTCTGTTCATCTTCAAGATCAATATTCGGCATCTGGCTTAAATTTTTTGCTGTAAATGGATAATCTTTCCAAGCTACTGCATTTTTTAACGGCGCAAATCCTTGTTTATTTAACTTTGCATTACGTAATAATTTATCGCCGATGTAATGGCCCAAATAATAAGCTGGTACCTTACGACCTCTTAGCGTGACAGCATCCGTTGGGCGGCAAAGGTTCGGGCTCCAAATGAATTGAACAAACTGTGATTGCGCATCTACGCTAGTCGCAAATTGAGCTGCTTGCTCAGCTGTAAAAGTTGGATTGATTTCAGCATCCAAAGGAATACGTAGCTTTGTAGCTGCACGTTGTGCCGCAACATAAATTGATAAATCATGAGGATTTGGTAAAGTCAGATATGCTGGTGTACTTAATTGACTCGTCAGAATCTTATATAGTTCATCTGGATTAAATGATGGTAACGATTCATCTTCCAATGCCAATGTTTTTGAAGCACGACCTAAGCTATTTGATTCGTTATAAGCATTTGATTTGAGGATTGCTTGTAACGCATCATTACCTAACGATAAATCAAAACGCTCAAAATATTCTTTTGCATCAGCTACAGCGACAATAGAAGCAGAATTTTCAATGTCTCCATCTACTAATCCCTGAACAGTAACAATTTGATCACCTGTTACCGCATCACGTATTTCCAAACGCATAGAAATATCTGCAGGACCGCGTGGGCTAGTTACTTTCGCAAAAAAGGCCACATTGATTTCTGCATTTGCAAGATAACTGTGAGTATCAAATTCTAATTTGAGTGATGGGCTGGCCCCTGCTACAAGGGATAGCTCACCTGAACTCGACAGAGCAAGTATATTCATTACATTACACGCCCAAGGCTATTTGTTTTAAGTATTTTGAGCCGTGGTTGTTTTTGATTTTCTGGCTAGTTCCAATGTAAAAAAACCACTCGAAAGTGGTTTTTAATTTCCTAAATTTTATAACCCGTTAGTAGGTTCTGTAGGTTCTTCTGCCTCAGTAGGTACAATTTGAAGTACATTACCTTTCAAGCCATTAATTTGATCTAGGTTATCTAGCAATTGTTTATGAGCTTCATCACCGATCAAAGTGAATGTTACCTTTTGATCAGCTTGTACCAAAACTTGCGTAAATGGTTCGGTAATGTCACTTAAACCGTTATTTTGAAGAGTAATACTTCGTTCAGTTGGTTTATCACCTACAGCTTCCAGAATTGGATTCGTGCCATCAATAATAAAAATAGTCATCTTGTTACTCAACAGTTAGATTCTTACCAAGCCCCTTCAACTGACGTAAATTTTCCAGTACTTGATGTTTAAATGTTTGGTTATGACACGTAATACTTGCTGTTTTACCTGCCTCAATAGCAACACGTGATAACGGTTCTAAAACAGTTGAAAATCCGTTATTAGTCACATTAATAACTAGAGGATCTACATTACTAATGGTAGAACCATATAGATTTTCCACAATTTGATGTTCGGCCATGGGAATATCAGTTTGTTGTGCCTTATTTGATGATTCAGTTGAATTTCCATTATCTTTAGTACTGGAATCTTCATTATCTGAATCGCCATTTTTCAAATTAGTAGGTTTCTTACCTTCATCTTGGGAAGCGCCGTCTTCAGGACCTTGGCTATTTAACAAATCACCTTGGTCTGAAGCTTTTTCATCACCAGCTTGGGTATTCTGTGTTTCTGTAGTTTTATTGGTTTTATTACGTGTGTTTTTTGGTTTATTAGTCGCTTGTTCGTCAGTTGAAGCTAAAGTTTCGTCAGTGTTTTGTGTTGCTGCAGCCATGAGATTTTCCTTTCAATAAATAAGGGAAAAGGCGCATCGAAATGCGCCTTAATTTGTATTACTTACGATTTTTTAAGAGATGGCATATTGATGCAGTGAATGACATAGCTTTGGTCAGCGTATCGATCCAATGGGTTCATTTCTGCAGCTTGAGAGCCAATTAAAGTAAGTACTGATTCACGTGCATCTGGACGTGTTTCAATAACTGAGAGTGGGGTTTGAATAAACCCAACAAACGGCGCTCGAATTGGCTCATTCCCACGACCAACTAAAAGCATATCAAATGCTGTATCTGCTTCAGCTACAAGCTCTTGTGCTGACGGTGCGTGGTAAACGTTTGTACCATCTGCAAGTTTACCAATACGAACAATTTGCCCATATCCAGCAGAGTACCCAGTTTTTGTCGGCATCTTATCGCTAGATAGTTGGTTAAAGAATACTGCACCACTATCCCCAACATACAAATCGTAAGCAACAGTAGAGCCACCGGTACGCTGATTAATATCCATTTTTGCAGCAGAAATAAACTTCATTACTTCGCCAAACAGATCGCCAGTGGTATTAAACGCTGCTGCTAATTTACCAGTCACACCACGAGAAGCATCAAAAGTAATTTCATGGCCTGAGTATTCAGCCAAATCTTTTGCTTCACCTAAAAGACGGACCGTTTGTTCCAAGAAAACTTTACCCTGAATAATTGCCAAAGCTTGACCTAAGAAGCCGAGTTTGAGTTCATTATTCAACTGAGTCTGCAATAAAGTTGCTGCGGTAACCTGTGCCATAATTGGTGAAGACACCAAATTTTCATATTCAGGTTCAAAATCAACACCTACAGGCGTCATTAAGAAGTTACCGTTACCATCACGCGCATCAAAATCAGCTACGAGATGAACTTCAACTTTAGCACCAGCTGGTAAAGCTTCATTTAAGGTCACGCTAATTTTGCTAGCAGAAAGGTCAATTTCACTACCAACAACGCGATACTCTACGCCGTTTACAATTACGTTTTTTTCAGCAATAGCTGAAATCTTGCCTGAAAATTTTGATTTACTGCGGTTTCGAGTATGCGCAACTTCTTTACCGTTGATTTTGATTGAAACATTACCAGCAATAAACGGCAGTAACTTCGCATTTACATCTGGCGTTTTTGCCTTGAAATCTTCATAGCCAGTTCGTGCTACCACTGAGTAGGTTGTACCTGCACCACCATTTGACAATGCAAAACGTAAACGGCCCTCTACATAAGGCTTTGAGGCATTTGCACCGTCTAAGTATTCTGATTTCTTCATTGCACCAAAATCACGATTGGTGACAAAACGAATAGATACTAACGGTACTTCATTTGAACCATTAGAGTTTGGAATCATTGCAACAATTGGCGTTGCATAAGCGATAACGTTTGCAATAGTTGCTACAGTAATCGCTGGGACGATACTTACAGATTCATGATGCTGGTGATTTACATCATCAAATCCAGATTCATTAATACTGTCATAATAGCTAATGGTATCAGTAGGCAAAGAACCAGCTTGTTTAGCACCACTTAAACCAGCAGTTAACGCAGCTGCAATGATTGAAGGATGGGGTAAATCACCGCCATGGCGTGCTTGATATTGTGATACCCCAAACATCACAGCTTTATCAACTTCTGGCGCATATTCGATGCCAATTGAATCAAAAATTGCTTTTAATACTTCTGGGTACTCTTCTGCCGCTGTTTGTGCACTGTCAAACCCATTTTCAAGCTCATCAGGACTTTTGAAATAGTAATTTCGGCACTGAGCTGTAGCAATTTGTTGAGACTCATACTTTTTACGAATTTCGTCTGATAACACAGTCATTTTAAACCAGCCTTTGGCTTTCTATGTAAGATGCAGAAAGTCTGACATGGCGTATTTTTACTAAAGCTGGTCGGTTCCAAACATGAAAAAGTCCCCAAAATTGAGGACAAAGAAAATGTAGCTAAAGGACCATCTCAGCCCTTTATTTATATTGCTATCCACTTACACCACTTGAAACATAAATCTCCACATTATCACCACCTTTAACTTTATAACGGAGCTTATCCCAACAATGCTGTCTAAACGGTTCTGTATCGTGTGCAGCAGCTGTTAAAGTTAGAATAGGCACCCAGTGAGAATCGTTTTGCGGATCTGCATATGGAACATTGCTTCCGAAAAACTCTACTTCTGCCCCGTTCCCGATTACCTGGTAATTGAAAATTGCAGAAGTACATTGTTCAGCTATTTCAATGTCGCCAGTCTTTTTACCTTTTTCATTGAAAATTAAATAGCTCATTTGGTTTCTCCATCACCTATAGGTGAAATAAACAAATCATCTCTACGGTTTAAAACATACTTACTGCCAAAATCAGCCATGAGGCTAAAACCAGTAATATTTACAATTTCAAACCACAACATTAGATTTTCATAAATCATTAAACCTAAAAGATCCCCTTCTTTAAGAATCAAATCGGGAATGTTGATTATCCTTTCCAATACATCTTCCAACTCATCATTAAATGGCTCTACTTGAGCAGTTAGCACCAAATCTGAGGGGTTATTCATTGAGAAGTTCTTTTGAATATAACCACCATTAAATTTATCTAAATGAACATAAGCAGCGCCTTTATATTCATACTTGTAGTTAGGTTCATCTTGAATCGATAAAGTATTTGCTTCAAAAGAAAGAGGATCTACAGGTTTTGAATCTTCAGCTGGATTATTGAAAATCACTTCTTTACGCCAAACTTGAGCTGGAATACTAGCAAGTGCATTCATAACAACACGTCTCGCTGCTAAACGGCGTCCATTGGCAACTTGATTTACCGATCTATTTAGCATTTTTACCTAAACCCTTCATGAAGACATTTAACATGTCTTGATCAATAGCACCTGACTTATGCAAAGCTTGAATTCTTTCAACTTGACTTGCTTTAACTGTTTCTAATTCAAAACGTTTAAGAGTTTTCAATTCGTTGTCTAAGAGCTTTTTCGCAACTTTATCTGCTCTACGCATCATTTCTTTTTCGGCTTTTTGAATATTGGCTTTGATGGGCTTAACAGAACCGTTAATTACATCTTTTACTTGTTCGTTAATAGAATTCTTTATCTGCCTATCGGTTTGCTTATATCGAGCGCCAACTTGTTTCTGACGGTCTTTTTCTACTTCTTTTTTAAGATATGCGATGCCTGATGGTGAGCCAATCCACTTAACAACACGCAATACATGCTTACAAGCCACACCAGACAAATGAGGGTTACGAATTTTCGGGAAACCACCCTCATCCCGTCCTAAGTTGTAGCCGCCTATAGTTGCCATATAGCGGTACCAGAACGTATGACGCTCGCAATCACACTGAAATTTGATTTTGCCTTTAGACAAGCGGTTTTTAACAGTCGTTAATGCTTGTTTATCGATATCAAAAACAACTGATTTAAAGTTTGAAAATTCAATCTCAACATGATGATTTAAAACTTTACTATTTGGACCAGCATTCGTAAGTAAGTGTACTAAACCAGCTTTTCTGCTGACTGGTACCACCAAATAGATTTGCTCATTTGCCCGGTCAATATCGTCTTGTCGGCTTAAGTTAATGATGTTTTGAGGGGTAATACCCTTACTATACTGATCTTTTAATAGTTGAATGTTTTCCTGAAATGCCAAGATATCATCACGGGTAATACGCCGTGGTACTTCTCCATTTCGCTGACCTAATGTTGTAAAAAGTACTCTCTCTACATCATATTTTTCGCCTTGTGCAATATCTTGTGGCCGCAAGAACATAGGCTTAGGGATCTTTCGTCCCCAATCATCATATTCAATTTCTTTTTCGGCAAATGCCCGCTGTTCTCTATCAGCACGCTGGCGGCTCTGTTGATCTCTGCGAACTCCACCATTTTGCAAAGATTGATTTAATTGCAGCTGGGCACGGCGTAAATCATCTGGCTTGAATGCTGACATATTAATTATCCTGCAAGTATTCTTTTTGAAGTCTTAAAAGATCAACGAGCCTTGGAAATGCTACCTTTTGTAGAGGTAACTTTTCCCAAACGCCATTCGCTTCACAAGCCACAAGTACTGCGTCAATATGATTTCTTGAACCATATAATTTCAAACTCAACAATGATGGATCTAGGGATTCATCCTCTTTAATCTCCCATACAATTAAATTCTGAATATTATTTTGTTGAAGATTCCGGTGAATTAAGTCTCTAATAGCATTTCGATAATCATTTCTCATACTGTTTCACCTATTTAAGCTTTAACAGTACTTACACGAGCAAAACCACCAATACCTGCTTTACCAGTATTACCATTACTTTCGGTTGCAAGACCAGGTTCACCAACAATGAGTGTCATATATTGAATTTTTTCACTGATATTAGAATATCTACAAACCAATAATCCGCCACTAGCACCGCCGCCACCTAAACCCCAACCAAGATCACCGACTCCATTTGCGCCATCTCCACCTGCACCCCAATTACCCTCAGGACTTACTGAAGAACCGCCTACATGATTAGTTTGATTTGCAGCTATACCTGCATTACCAAGTTTTCTAGAAATCTCAGTTATGTTTGAATTTATAGTGATTGCCGTAGGTAACCCACCAGCACCATTTGAAAAATAACTACCGTTAGACCATTGCCCACTAGTACCACCTTTACCACCCCCCACTAATGCTAAATCAAGTTCATTTAAACGTAAGCGAGTATCACCACCATCTGTACCATGGGCCATTCTTCCAGCTTCCCAAATACTGCCACCGCCGCCGCCACCAGCACCTACTAAAATGAATTCTTTTTGCTCTTTTGGTTGGATTGGAATGATATAAACACCAGGTACTGTGTAATCGCCATTACCATCATTAAGTGTTTCTGCAGCAACTTGAATTACAGACCAACTTACAATTCCAGAATACCCAATTCGGTTTTGCCCAGAACGATTCCAAACTTCATAATCAAATGACTTTTCAGAACGCGTTATTGTCCACGCTTCATGCGTGCTTTCAGGTGTTAAATGGATAGCATATTTTGAGTCACGTAAGTCAGTTACCTTTCCACCCAAATCAATAGTAGCTTTAGACCCAATGTTTACCCCTGCTCCCAATAATTTCGGATATTGAGAATCTAAATATTTTTTTAAATCCGTTAGCTGCTGACCTAAATTTTGGGATGAAGTATCTAATCCATTAATTTGGCGCTGTAAATCATCATCTTTTTCTTTTACGTCTTTTCTAAAAGCATATTGTGAATGTGGATCATTATGATTTAAGTGTTCTTTGATTATTTTCTGTATTAACGCCCCGTATTGCGGGTGTGGATCCTCATCTGCACTATGCTGGTTCATCAACATCACTGCAATTGGAGTATTTGGATCAATTTTTATAGTTACATTTTTCAAATTAACGTCAGTTAAAACAAATCCAAAAGTAACGATAGCAACCACGTTTGCATGCAGTGACATGATTGATTGAACTTCTGTAGTTGACGCTACTGCAAGTAAAGTGCCGTCTGATAGGTAAATACCCATCTCAAACACTTCCATTGTTAAAGTGGGCTCAATACTCATTACAAAACGCAAAGTACCCGTTTCTGTATCTACACCACCACCGTTAAGAGAAAATCTAGCTAATTCATTTTTAAGAGAAGTTAGGTTTTTCGCTTCCACTGATGCATCAAATTTGCCGGTACCAACAGCAAGATGGGTAAGCTCCCCCCCAAAGCTAGCAACATCGCCCACTTTATTTAATGCATTCCGACCTGCGTCAGTTAAAAAGAAGTTAATAGCCATAACCACCCACTCATATGATTTATTGATCTATGGTAGTTATGAAGAATAGGTATTTAAGTGGGCAGTTCCATATAACTAATCATTTTCTTTTTCAGCTGCTTCTCTTAAAGCACTGAATCTTGATTTACGTTCAGCTTGTTCACGGCCTTCCGGTGTATCGTCAGTGACATTTACAGTTTCGTAAGCTTCAGTGTAGTGAACGTTTTCTAAGAATAAGAAAGCAAAAGCATCACCAATATCCGGTGATTTAATTCCCATACGTTTCATTTCGTCTTTGCTCAAGATTTTATAACGAGCAAAGTCATCGAACCGGTATGGAACGTGGATTAATTGGTCTTTAATTTTAACATTGTGTTTCTTCGTTTTTATTTTAAAACGTCCATTTGCGATTGCTCGAGCTAAGCCCACATAAGCTAATGAACGTTTATTCGTAAACTCTTTTCTATTGTCATTACTAAAACATTGTGAGCCCCAATAAACAGGAACGTAGAAAATACCTTGCTTTTTAAGATACTGGCCTAAACCTTTACCTGCCCCGTTGTCATCTACAACCAAGTTAGCATTTGGGTACTGTAAAAGTAGCTCATTAATCTTTGCAAATAGTTCTAAGATATCATCTCTGTTTTTGCATAATGGAATATCTACAACTTCTACACGGCGTGCACGCTCCCCCCATTGCGATTCACCCCAAACTTTAGATACAACAATTACTGAATCGTCACGACCAACACCACCACCAACGTCAACCGTAATGACATAACCGAATTGATGGTCATCAAAAATACTCGCGCCAACATACATTTCTTCTGTTTGACGTTTGGTAATTAAGAACTCATCCGATAAGTCTGGGAATTCACCTAGAACACGGATCTTGTACTGAGCGTCTTCACGGCTTCCATACTTTTGCCGTTGTTCTTCTAAAGATTGCTTACTAACTAATGGTGACTCTTCCCCGTTAAATGTGAGAGCAATCCAAACACCACCAGCTCGATGACTTAACTTGTGATGAGTCTCATAGAACATACCCGCATTACGGGTAGGTTGCGACGTCATTACGGCTCGGTTGTCTTCGTGAGTTAATGCACCAAACGCTACATCCAGTACAGCATCATCTACACCGCTGGCCTCATCGACCCAGACCATGTAGTTATCGCCGTGGTTACCAGCCAAGTTTGTAGGTTGATGTTTTGGTGCTGTCTTAGCAAAGACATACCATTTTTCTTTGTAGCCTTTAATGTAAACGAGTTCAGACTGGTACCCGACATAATCAGCAAGCCAAGCCAAAGGCCCTTGCTTCAATCGTGCTAGATTGATACTGATTTCTTTCCAGACTTGTTTCTTTAACTGCCCGATCTGGGGGGCAGTAAACATCATGATTGATTCATCAAAAAACAAGAGATGCCATAAGGCAACAATACCGGCACTGGCCGTTTTACCAGTGTTATGTAGTACTAAGTCATCTTCACCTAAGAAAAATGGATCTGGATCGAGTACAAAACCGTAATATTTACCTTCACCCAGCTCGGCAACGGATGTGATTTTTAAAGGCTCATGTTCCCCATCAACAAGCCTATATGATGCAAACTGTTCTCTATTTTCTGGCTTTAGGTTCATGTATTGAGAAACAAGCAATTCAATCTTGTCGCCCTTTGACCAGCCGTTACCATCGTATAAAGAGATTAAGCAAAGGATATGCGATTTATTGAATGTATGAGTTTTGCCATTCTCATATTCAAACCGGTACATATCCTGATAACCAGTTACTGTTTTAATTACATCTAGTTCAGTCTTACCATCTGCAGCAAGGATCTTGTGATTTAGGTTAATGCGCTCAACTGGGATAAATTCCCCATTGGCTAATTTGATTAAAGTCCCTTTTCCAAAACAACCGTGACCTGAAGCTACGGATGTACGACTACCATCAAATGCAATAGATTCAAATAGTAATTCTTGTTGCCATGTGGGTTCGACACCTAATGCTTCTACGGCGAAAGCATAGATGTCGTATCGATAACGCTCACAAAGTTCCCACCATTCGGGAATTTCTTTTAACGGTGCCAAAGCCATACCGTAAAAACACCATTAATTAAAAGATTGAAAAAGGAAGCATTGTTGGATCTACAGCATCTTCTTCAAACTGATTCCCTTCAGTAATTGAAAAGCCTTTTGCAATTTTTGTACTAGCCCAAACAGCTAACAGGATTGCAATGTGGCCGTTGTTTAAGCTGCTGCTATCAAATTCCTGCTGAAGGCCGTTTTTATCGACTTTACGGATTTCAAGTACGTTCTTAGGGTTGTACTGGTTTAACTTCGGCTCAATTTCAATTAATTTTGCTCTGTAACGAGCTTGATAAATTGAAATCACTTCCTCTAAGTGGTCTTTAGCATTGAAACTTAATTGCCAATTCTGTACTTGGTCCGGTGAGTCAGTTACTACAACCGTTTGATCTCTTAAATCACTTGGTACGGGTAAATTTGAATAAACGGCTGTTTTTTGAATAACAAGCTCACCAGTATCCGCAAATGCGGCTCCAATGAGACGAATCGGTTGATCAGAAAACCCAGCAACACGACTGTCAATACGAATAATTCCAGACATTACTTGTATCCTTAGCGCCGTTTGCGTTCTAACTTGGTTTGGCATTCAATGCAGAATTTCACGCCACCTAAAGAACGGCGGCGCTCTGGTATTTCTTCACCACATTCAACACATTCTTTTTCAGATTCGCCGTCAAAACGGCATCGATTTGCAATTTCTTGCTGCAATAAATAATCAGCACTTTCTTGTGCCTTATCGATTAAGTCAGTCATCTATACGCTCAACTGTAATTTCACCTGTTTCTCTGTCACCCTTCACACGTTGATGGTCGAGTGGCGTGTACTGATCAGCTTGCACTACAACTTTGTCGTTGATTGCGGGCTGTTCCGTTGCTGAGCCGTCAGGTTCATACCCATTACCCGTGTTTTGATCGAAAGGACCACCGAAACCGATAACGTTAGGTATGTAACCCACAAGCTGAATATCTACAGTTGAGATAGAAAGATTGACTGCTTCGCTAGGTACGGGTGATGGAAAAAGTTCATTTTCAAATACAGTGAATGTTGAATTAACAACATGATCATTCCATTGCTGAAATGGCACATTAAAACGGCGGTTATCACTGCTAGACATGTACGCGCAAAATTGCCCAATGACTGAACGCAGATCGTTAGGATTGGTGGCAAAGAATGCGATTTGAGCTCTTACAGTTGTTGGTACTAGACGAACTTTTACCCGCTTCTCATCAATGACCGTTTCAACAAAATCTGGTACTGGTAGTAATTGATTTACATCTGGGGGTTGGTCTGTTAACGCTGTTGCAGTAAGCATGATTGGTAATTGAACTTTTGAGTTATCACCATGTGTTTGGCTTTTTCTGTATTCAGAAAGCATTGCTTCTGAGTCGTCCATCATCCTTGAAGGGCATGCTTTTATAGCGTTGCCAATAGCTCTCATTTTCCAGTCAGCTGTTAATTGTGTCTCTGGCGTATACCAAGCGCGAAAATTAACTAACTGCTTATACCAAGCGTTTTGAATGCTTTTAAGTGAATCATTGGGGTAATTCATTATTACCCCCATACACTAAAGATATTGCCAAAAGACTTTTTCGGCTTTTTAGCTTTTTCTTTTACACTTGGCTGATCCATGGATTGCAGAATTTGTTCAGCATGTTGTTGAACTGAATCAAAGCTCTTCACAGGATTTACCAAACCTGTATAGAGTTCTTTTTTACGTTCTTCCCTAAGTTGTTGCAGGCGTTTCTGTTTATCAACTTTTTCTGATAGTTCACCTACTAACCCTTGAGCATTTCCTAACTCATTTAAAAGATGAAGTTGGCTATTGATATTGTCGTAGGTCTGTAAGATTTGATCTTCAAGTAATTGGGCAATAATAATTTCGGGTTGTGATAACTGTGATATATCTGTTGCACTATCAAAGCAAGAAACAACACCTTCTGGCTCTTCAGGAACAAATAAACCATCAAATAACTGACCATCACCAACATTACTTGCATAGTTAGGCTGAGATACATAGTCAAAACCAAAAAAACCAGTAGGAATAAGACGTCCACCAATTCTCTTGTAGTTAACTGCAGTACTGAATCCACCAGCTTGTGCAGCATATTGTCTTAATGCAAGCTCACCAGGTTCATTGTCAAAAAATTCTTCTTGATGCTCTACAGTCCCATCTTGAGTAGCACGTAAATGGATTGTTTTCAGCGCTGGCGCTAGATATACCAATTTACCTTTAATAGGAACAGTTTCAGGCGGCACCATACCATAGCGCTGTCGAATTTGATGACCGTAAAATCCTTGTAATGAATTAGTAGCAACCATTTCTTGTACATGGTCACTGTTGATCAAGTTGACCATTGCATCAACATCGACATTACTTCGATCAACACCGGTATATTTACGGCATCGGTCATGTAAGTTGTAAGATAGAACTTTTGTCTTTCTATTTTTGCTAGCCATAAAAAAGCCCCAATGCTGTGATTGAGGCTATTGTTTCAGTTGTTCTACAGTTGAAATTTAATCAGTTCCAAATCAAATCTTTTGATCAAACTCAATCAATTCCAATAGCTTGTCATGCTGTTTATCTTCAATGGTTGCATCAAAGATGTATCCACTTTTAAGTGAGATAAAAACGTCATAAAAGCTTTCACTAACCATGCCGCCTCTATGTTCACTTTGGGAGACTTGCAAACAATCCATTTGAGATAAGTCAATTAATTGAGAGCAACCACGCTTTCGACAAAAAATACTTAAACGCATACATCACCCCATTACTTAACAAGTGTGCCTTCAACACCACGAGCACGGCGCTCAGCTGTACGTTTATTAAATTCTTCTAGCGCACTTTCCATATAAATAATGGCTTGTTTGTTGAACTCACTCGGAAATTTTTCATCCAAGGTTTTAGTACGGTGAATAAGTACTTTTAACAATGCTTCACTAGTAACCCCATTCACCCCATGTCCTGGAATTGGGCCATCCTGAAAATGAATACTGATTTCAAAATCTTTTGCATTTTGGTTTTCAGGATTTGCTGAAATCTTATAGTAATGGCCCTGAGCATATTCCGTGATGCCTTCAACCACTTCCCCTTTAATAACTTTATCAATTTCTTGTGGTTCTAATTCATGGCTTGCATATCCTAAGAAATGATCAATTAATAAGTTTTCTCCCTGACCATTGATAGGTTCTGCGATTCCTACTAAAACATTGTCTTGAGCTTGTTGCATATAAAAAAGTCCTGAACTAATGAACAGGACTATGAAATCATTTTGTATTTGAGCGCTAACTCAACAGTTCCAATTGAATTAAAGGAAGTTATAGACTGCATAAGGCTTAGCTGCTATTGCCGCTGCAAAGCTTGTGGTGCCTAAATCTCTATCAAATGCCATTGAGTGGACTTTAACGACAATATTGGCTGGTACTAAACGGCGTAATATCGGTGACAGCTCTACCACTTCATTTGCATCAACAGTTTTATCTAAAACAATTCTAATCCGACTTGTTAAGAAGTAATTTGGCTTTTCAAAATCAGACAAATAGGCTGGATATTCTTTTAGCTTTTCCAAGCTGTGCCATAGCCGGATAATCTGAAAATGATCTTTCCCCCACAACATTCGTAAAACAAACTCTAAAAACGCTAATCCTCTTTTATTACCCATGCTGCTCCAATTGGCATAGATAATTCGCATTAACGTGTCAGAGGTGTTATTTCGGCGTAATACAACAAGTCCGTTTTGTTTAGAGAACCGTTCTACAACTGTTTTACTACCGATATGAGGACAACCGTAATCCAATAAATCTTGAATGGACTGCTCAAAGTTTTGTGCAAATACTTGTTTAAATGCTTTAGCAAGTGCGGTTTGCAAGCCCGTACTCACATAGTGTTCATCGATAGGCCGAGTAAAGCTTATAGGGTCCATGTAGCCCCCGAAATATCAGCGGTGCGTTCCAACTCAACAGTAATGCTGTCTTTTGTCACATACACCCACTCATTAGGCTTATTCAACTCATTTGAAAGCATAATGGTAAAGTCACTCATCCGGTCTTGGAAAGCCACAATATTGTCATTAATCAGCTTCCCCATTTCTTGCGTATTAAAGCCATTAACCAGCCAACGACTTGAGCTCAATGATTCACGCCCGTATCGTTCTACAAGTAATTCTTTGATCTGTGTCTTAACCATATCTGTGTTATGTACAGAAGCCAAAGAGCCTTTAATTTTTACTTCAATTGGCTTTTCTACAGCTTCATGTACATTCACTTTACCTTCATACAAGTTATCGCAATAACCAATATACCGACAGATATCTTGTTCTAACGTTGCTTGTTCAGCTGGGTTCTTGGCAACCACCACAAGGTTTAAATGATTAATGTCGCGGTATGTAATGGCAAAGTGTTGCTCTTGCAAAGTTTCATTCCAAACAGAAATAAACTGTGCCCGTTTCATGAATTTTTTACGGACCGCATAGTCAAAGTTACCCAGAAATACAGCATCTTCATCGTAAAGCGATGGATAGCTTGATAATAAACGTAATTCAGATATAGCTAACGGATCTACGCCCTCTCTAATCACTCCACCAGCTTTAAAACGCACTGATATGCGTTGTTCATCATTAGAAAGTACATCAAGTAAAGCCGCATCTTTTAAACGATTAACATCAACTTCCCCGTATGTCTCAAGAATTCCAATTATTACCGTTTCATTGGCTTGCAGAGTACGACCAGCTCTCTCAGAATCGCCAAACTCAATAAACAATCTTCTTAGATTATCTGTAGTAACAGTTACAGCATATTCACCTGGTTCAACATTCATCCAGCGCGGCTTAATTACATAGTTATTATTGCCCTGCTTAATCGAAATATTTGCAAGTGAAAGGTCCTCTAAAAGGTCTATTCGATATTTATGGAACCCTTCAGTAACTGGTACAACATATTTAATTTCACGGTATTCACTTTGTTCGGCTATTACTTCCGCCGTTTCACCAGCTTTAACAGTAATGGATTGAAGCAACCGCCACACTCTACCGCCACTATGGTCCTCAATCATTCGCCCTTGACTTAAGCTCACAGCATTTGTTGACCGGTTGATAATTTCAACTAAGTGCTGACACGGCGTACCTATTGGCAAAATGCCTTTATTTGTAGCATCCGCAATAATTGAGCGGTCACGTGTTTTGGTAAATGGTTCAATAGAAGCAATATCGATTTCTGGACCAAATGCAGTCAAAAAACTAGCCATAGAACGCAGCTGGTGAACGACAAGTGGATCTTGAGCTTTATAGCGTTCCTGAATCTCATAATCATCTATCGCTGCTTGGAGCTGGGCTTCAAAATCAGCTTGCGTTAATGTCATATGTCTCACCTGTTACTGATTTACCCAATCGGTCTGCTACTTGGTTAAGATCTATATTCACATTCATGATGCTTAAATGAATATGAACCGTCTCAAATCCTTCGGTTTGTGAATACAGTGCTAATTGGTCAGAGTTAAGCTCAGATAATATTGGTAGATCCTTTTTCATCTTAATGAGAAAACTATCTGCCACCCTCGAGTCTAAAGGTGCCATTAGCAAATCATAAAGAGGTGCACCAAAGTCAGAACCATACTTCCCATTGACCGGATGATTAAGCCAGTACTCAACCATGTCTAAAATTGTTTTAGATGTGATCATTAAGAAGTTGCTCTATTACTGAAAATCATCAAAAGCTTTACTAGTATTGCGGTGCCAATCTGATAAGTTGAAAAAATGGTGAAATAGATTATGAATATCCATAATGAAACGCTTAATGCATCAAAATATGAAGCAACGTTATAGATTCTCCAATCAACAAGAATAATAGTGATCAATACACATGCCATACTTATGAAATACATATATCTGATTTCTTTAAATAAGAGGCTTATAGGCACATGACGGAATTGTTTAATATACGCAGCTTTATTCTTGCTATTCCATCCTGTAACAACGGAAAGATAAGCTAAAAATGCAAGAATTAAGACAATATCAATACCGATTTGAATTTGCATAAAAAACACCCTTAATAAGAACTGTATTAAGGGTATTGCTTTTGTATATATGTAAGCGTGAATGGTTCCATATTTGAAATTAAGAAATGCATGGATTATTATATATACAAAGCCCGCTCCACTTATGACACGAGAACGTATAGGGTCATAAGTGTAGGTTAGAAGATGTCGCAACCCATCTCTAACTACCGGGCTTTTTTTAATGCACTTCAAAAGCTGTAAGCAGCCATGCATTACTACCTTCTCGCTTAATCAATGACGCTTCATGCGAATTAAATAAAATATTTATTCTTGTAGATAATCCACGTTCTGTACGCCGTTGTGTACTACCTTGAGCGATTGTTTGCACAATAGTATCCACAAGCATATGCACAACTTCATCATATGTCATGCCATCACTTTCCATACGGCGCTTGATAATATGCTTAATGCCCTGTTTATCACTGCCATACTCAAAATCCACCCAGCCTAGATCATTACGATACATAGCTCTATGCACTGTGGTTTTTTCCATAATGGCTTTGTTCATTGCAGCTTTACCACGTGTGATATTTGCTGTAACTGATTTGATTGGACTCGCACTATCAAATTCAGGCTTTCCCAGTTCGGATTGACCAGCCTCCGAACTTATACCAAGTTGTTGCTTAGCATGTTCAATTTGTTCCTTCAGTTGGTCACGCTGAGCGGTTTGTTTTGCTAAATCTTCATCTAGCTTTTGTTCTTGTTCTTGTACTTCTTTAATTTTCTGATCTACAGAAGTACGGCGCGGCGGCAAACTGACTTTATCCCGTTTATTTTGTTCTTGAATCTTTGATTGTGCTTCACGGATAAGTTTAGCTACACAACTCACGGCGTTTTCAAATGTTGGCTTATAGTCATCACTAAAATCTCCTGATAGCACAATTACTTTGTCGTTCAGTTCGGCCTTGACCACATCTGCTAAAGCACGAACATAAAGTGTTAGCGTAGCGCCACCTGAAAAGAAAAATGCAACTGGTAAAACGCTAACACCAGCAACACGCTTAATTTTGCGAAATTCTGGTGTAACAATCGTTTGGCCTGTTGCTTTTTCTAAAGCCGATTGGATCTTTTTAATGTATGGAGTAGAAGCTGTTACAGCTGCAAGATTAAGACTGCCCATGAAAAATAACCTCATATCAATGAGGTTATTTTGAAATCTATTGGATGTACAATTTGTGCAAGGTTCCAATTTTTAGAACCCTAAAACGAGGAAAACACCCCGCAGGGTGCTTTCAAATAAGACTTATTGGATTATCAGCGAGAAATTTATTACTGATATCTTATTCAATAAGATTAGCTATGTACCTATAATATTAATTACTGCACCACTTGTCAAATTTGTGCAACAGTGAAATTACTAAAAACCTCTAGAAATAACTATTCCACCATGTTGGTGCTTAATTTCTATTAAGCATGAAATTTTCAAAAGACGACGGAACTCTCTCTTAGCCCTTGATAATGGCAGTTCTCTCATATAGGAATAATTTTTATATATTTCGATAGTTGATTCTTGGCAGAACCAATCAAAATGTCTTTTATAACTTGATGATAAATAGTCATCCCTTCTATCTTTTGATATCCAACCTATTAACCGGCATAAACGATGATTCAAGGTCAACATTCTTGAAATGCTTTCACTTGGGGTAGTAGCAGATTCATAGATCACTACTTTTGATTTTTCATGAAGAATCTCAGTAAATTTCCATAATGGCTCGTGGTGAGCAATACGATTTCTTAAAGATAGAACCTGTCTTAACCGAATAATCAAATCGTCTATAGCATTTGTATCCCAATAACTTTTATTTACAGCAAAATGATCTTTAAAACCCTTAAAGAAAACTTCAGGCCAATCAATAGAAGGATGTAATTCAATAAGTTTAATCCAAAAACCAAATGTCTGATTTGCTATAACTTTACCTGGAGTTGGAATGTTTTGTGTTTTAGGAACTAAAGTCGTAATTCCATTAACCTTCTTTTTCCTATGAGTCATTTTTTTTAATATTTTTTGAGTTTCCAAGTTTAGTATATTTTGGTCCATAAGGTACATGTACCAATCATTATCATGTATGTGTCCTTGATTTTTATGCGAAAAATAAAGATACGATAATTCTTTATGTACCATATTACGAAATGCAACTTCAAAAATACTTAACAACTTAAAAAAAGCAGTTGAGAGCGCATCATTCCAAAGGTATACACCTATGCACTCCTCATTATTTTTTAAATTAAAATATAATTTATAACTCTTTAATCGATCAGAAGATAACAAGTCTACGGTATTAGAAATATTGCTAGACTTCATTTTCTCCGAAATCCTATGAATAAATTATTAAATTAACCTACTAATTATATATTAATTAAAGGAATAACTCTATTAACTTGTTCAGTTCTATTATTTTCGCTTTCTCTTTTCAAACGTCCTTCTCAACCATTCCTCTCGATCTTCAACATTCTCAATATTTTTAAGTTTGCGCCAAAATTCACTAATAGCCTTTGAAAATTTAACAACGTCATCATCCGTAATATTAAATGTAGGTTCATATATAAAGTAAGGCAACGGATTATTTTCCATACCATGATAATTTTCTTTTAAATAAAATGGGTACTTGTTACACAGCTCTCTATATGAGCTTCCATTTCCATGCTTAAAAACATTAACAATTACTCTACAAGCATCAAAATCTTTAAAAAACTCTTGTTTTTCGATATCGAATTCATCAGTTTTAAAAAGCATAAATAATTTGTTAACTGGCAGAGTCCAAATTTCATTTCTGACTTGATGAGTACATCCCCACCATCTGGATTGATTATGTAGGAATGAACGAAACTGTTTTTCCCATCTATGATACATTCCCGCAATAACTGAAAATCTGACATTCTGTTGAAGATCACTTAGATTTTGATAAAAGATAATACTTGCATCATATGAATCATAATATAATGAAGAGGAATCATATGGATCTTTATTGAAGTAATGGCTCTCTTTTTCAATCCGCCATTTTTCTTCATATTCATCAGCTTCTTGAGAGATGTTATCAAATTGATTCAAAAGCTTGAGCTGACATTGTTCTAAGTAAAAGTCATTTATTTCTATTAAGTTTTTTCTTAGTTGATCGTACAATTCAATAAGCATCAAATTTCCCCATTATTAAAAATATTTACAACTCATAAAGGAACAACAAGGGAATGAATAATTCAATCCCTTTAATATTCTCTACAAATATTGAATTTATAAGCAACCAGGTTCGTTACCTGATCTACACTCTTGCATATCTTGTAGTTCTTTAATTCTATTTTCTGTCTTTTCCACTAAACATGCATTATGAACAAATGGATATAAAGAGCCCTTTAAAACAGGTGAAGATTGAAATTGGCAATCTTTTTCTTTGTATTGAATCCAAGCTCTTTGAGCCTCTTTTAATTGAAGTTTCTCTGTTGGGTTAAGCTCTTTCATATAATTTGCATAAACGGAATTAATTTTCTGATTTGCAGAATTCAAAACATTTGATGAGCAAGTATTTAAAGCCGATTGATTTGGCAAATTTGAGCATTTATCTATACCAGCAAAAGTAACTGAACAAGTAATCGTGCTCATAATTAAAAAAGTAATTCTCATGAATTTATACATCTAATTGCTCCACTCTTAATTTATTTATATCTATCTTTAGTACATGGTAGCCAATTCAAATCATTTCCTGCAGCATTCTCGTTTTCAGAGCCCCAACACCATCCGCCATTTTTAATATCTACATATAAAGTATCTCTAGCTTCACAACTTTCAATAGTTTCGGGGTCATCACCCGATCCACCACGGCATGAATCATTGAGCTTTTCATATTGGAGAATTTTGTTTTGTATGATTTTAGGAATTTCAGAAGATTGCTTTTTCAAATAGTCGTTAATACCTTGTATTGATAGTTCGCCTGCTTGATAAAAATGAACATATATAATTGGTAACTCTTCAATTTGATTAGTTGTAGGGTTGGTATAAGTAAAAACGTCTGACGGCGCAACAGTGCCCTTAAATGCAATTATGTCGCCTTCTATAACCCTTGCTTGTACATTTGGCTCAAAAACTAAAACAACTAAATTACCGTCAAAATTAGCTTTATTTGCCAGAACCCCATATAAACCAGCTTTTTGATTTATTATTGGCCTTGAGGATGCCAAAGCCAAAGTATAATTATCAACCTTCTGAATTGATTCGATACTCGCAGCTCCTATTAATTTTGTGCCTACATCATAATCATGAAATCTAATTCCTCTATAGGTTTTGTCATCATTTATTAAAATACTTTGATTCAAAAAATCAGATTCATTTAAAGATGTAAAATCATAAGTTGCTTCCGCTTTAACGGGTTCTTGCATTGCTGAGTTAGATCCTTCAGCTGGTTGCTCATTATTTTTATTACAACCAGCTAATGCAAGCATAGTAATTAATACCGTTAAATTTAAAGCTCTAAGAGTCATTAATAAACTAACCTTCTAAGTTTCCCATTCCTATCCCACCAGTTAAAGCATGTGCTAGGAATCTATCATTTACATTCTGACTGATATTACCATTATTACCATTAACAACAACGACTTCCTGAGGATTTGGAGTATTAAGTGGCTGTTTAAAAGCTGGTACTTTTGTTATAGGAGTACTTTTTAGACTAGTGCCACTTGAGCTAAGATCCCTTTTTGAAGTTGGTATATGTGGAGTTTTAGAGCTTAAAACGCCTGAGAGTTTTCTACTTGTTTGGTTATAGATATTCCCTTGCTTTGGCTCAATGCCAGAAGCACTCTTCACTGTTTTAGCTTCTACATCTTTTAATGTTTTAGAGTTATCTTGCTTATCTGTAAGTAGAGATCTTTTGCCTGCATCAACATGGATATTTTGTGCCATTGCTGAACGTTTCATAGCTTCAGCTTCAACTGCTGCAGGTCGTTCATAATATCGGGAGACAATAGCACCGGCTTGATTAGCGGATTTAGATTGTCTTAACTTTTTACCTGCAGATGATTCATTGTTATTTAATTCCCAGTTCACAAAAGCTAATTGTTCTTGATATGAGGATTGACGAATATCTTTACCAAACTTTTGTTTAAATTTTGCTTGTCTATCAGGATGCCATTGACCAATTCCAAAAGCTTTACCATTATCACCAATAGCAGTATGTTTAAAGCCACTTTCTGCTTCAAGATTCGCAACTATTCCAGCAGCTTGCTCTGGTGTCCAATTTCCTCCTTCCTTGCTTGTGAAAAACTTTAATGCCTCATCTCTAGCAGCTGATCGATTAACTGGTTGTGCAATTGTAGCGCCATATTGAGCTACACCAGCATTAGCTCCAAAACCCGGCTTATAAACTCCTTGCCCAATGCCCCATGTGGGAACGCCGTCATGAAATGGATTAAAGCGATTAAATTTATCCTTAATGAAATCTAAGGTATCACTAGCAGTATCTTTAACACCGTCTACAACTTTTGATGCTGTACCTTTTGTCAGTTCAAAAGCATTGGTTGCATAGTTAACAAACCCTTTCCAAGCAGTATTAATAATGCCTGGTACATCTGCAGCAATTAATGAATCTGTCCACTCTTTAAAATACGGAGCAACTACGGTACCTAGCTTATTCCCAATCCAAGAACCAGCCATACCACCAATTAATGTTCCAACTGGACCAAATAGAGATCCGACTGTACCACCAATTACTCCACCCGCAAGACTACCAACAGTACCGCCTTTTTCTTGTGTACTTTGTTCATTCCAATCTAATAATGATGCACCAGCAGCTAGTGCACCTATGACTGGTAAACCACGGCCAAACTTGAGGACTTTTCCAAGACCCTTCCCTAATTTCCCAATACCTTTTCTACCTTTGCCCAGTACTCCACCTAACAGCCCACTGCCAGCAGATAAGACGGTAGTAAGTAGTTTCCCTAGAGAACCAAGCAAACCGCCTTTAGACGCTAAATTATCAGCAATACGCTGCAATAGTTTTATTTGCTTGCGATTATGATTTTCTTGTTCCCGCGGTAAAGGTTCATTCCGTTTTCTACTACTCATGAATCCTGTTAATGGCCGCATAGCTAGACCTGCAGCACGGCGAACTGGTGTAAGTAAGTGTCCGACTTCATTGATTGCATCAACTGTAGGATCTACACCTTGCGGAGAGTTCGGCATTACCCCTTTAATCGCCGTAGTTATCGTTTGGGCAACTTTACGAATTGATGATTGGTTTTGGGGTTCATTAGGGTTTGATACAAAACGGCCCTTTTCGTCACGCTCAGGAACACTAGGATTTACAATTTTTGATAAGTCTTCATGACTATTAATTTCTATTGCAGGCTTTATGCTCTTAGGTTGGTTAATTTTTTTCTTTTCTACTGTCTTAAGATCATCAACTGATTGCTCCAATACACCTGCAAAGTCTTTGACAAGCTTGTCTGCAACAACAAATGCTTGAGTGATTGGATTTGCTTTTTCTTTTAATAAATCTTCAAAATCTAAAGTTTGTCTATTATTGACAGCATTAAGCATCTTTTGAAATTCAGTCAGTTTAGGCTGAGGCTGTGCGAGCTGTACTTTTTGCTCTTCAAAGCTTTGAGTAAGAATATCTATGATCTTCTCAATATTTGAATCAATCGTACTTACTTTTTTTTCAACTCGTTTCATACCAATAATGAAACCAAGTTCATCATAAGATAAAACTGGATTATTGTGATTTGAATCTGTCATAACAAAAATGCCCCATACTGATATAGGGCATTTTGAATCATAATTATTTTTGAATTTTTAAGTGTTCCAACCAAAAATTTAATTAAAACTTAATCTTTAGAAAATAATTATTATGATCCAAAACATCTAATTCAATTTGGTATCCTAGATCGATTAGGGACTGTTGTAACTCATTGACTACTGCCATTGTAGCTCTTGATTTTGATAAGGTGAAAGTCATTTCTTTCTGTCCTTTTGCGGCAAGAGAAGTAATAAATACACCTACTTCTTGTTTCAATTCCTCAAGTGTAGATGGCTGTGCAGATTCTGAGATTTTAGCTGCTTCTGCTGCTGAAATAAGGGTCATAACTTAATACTCTATTTAATTAATGATTTTAAGCACTTTGTAAAATATAAATGCCACATGCATTATAATTAATAGAAAGATAATAATTTCAATGGTGTAAAGTTTTATATAAAATCTATTCATTTTTATCATCTGGCTCTACTTCACCTGCTTCAATTAGCGCTAACTTACGCATAAACGCCTCTTCTTTTTTCTTCTTCATATTAGCTTTAGCGATTGCCATTCTTTCTTCAGCACCCGAAATAACAGAACTACGCCGTGCTTGAACTTCCGACTGGTCTTTAAGATCATCTACATCTAAGCCCCAGAACATTGCTTCTGTCTTGGCAATGTTAGAAATGCTGATACTTTGCTTAACGTTTAAATCTACAACTTGACATATAAGTCCCATCTTGAACTTGACTAATGCTAATTGTTCCTCAGTTGGATTATTTAAATTCAGTACTTCATCTCTAATATGAATAACACTATCGATAGTGTCTGTAATTAACTCTCCAAGCTTATGAGCTCTTATACGGTTGTTTTTGACAACCAAAGCTGACTTTAGATAGTTCTCGTTGACTGTAGAACGGCCACCGTTGTTATGACCACTATTTTTTGAGTTTTGACTATTAAATTCAGCAATATTTGACGTTTTTTTGACAGAATTTTGACTATTACTTTTTTCAGTTTTTTCAGTATCTTGTGTATCTTCTTGACCATTGTTTTTTTTGGTCAATTTTTTAATCTCTTTATTAAGCTCCTGAGCTGTCTTTTTGACTAGAGATTTAGCTTTCTTTTTCCATTTCTCCGCAAGTGCTTTACGGCGTACAACGGATGGCGAAGGCATCTCACAACCGAGTTCTTCGCCAACCTGATCAACTAAACCTTGCCACGTAATCTTAGGAGAAGATTCATAGACTTCTTTTAGCCGGTTCCAAATTTCTTCCGAGTATTCAATCTTGCGAGCCATTAAAGTCTATCCCTTATTCAGTAAATAGACCTATTTGTTTTACTTCAGCTATAGCTTGTTGCTGTAAAGAAGCCTTGCTAAAACGTTTTTTATTTTGGATCAGATCAATTAGAGCTTTTTGCTGTAAATCGTTCTCTTCGCGTTGGAATACATCATCGATAGCCATTTCTAAGTTACGGATTTGTTTCGCACGATTTTGTTCACACTCACGCACTATACGCATGAGGGTGTGAAGTTCAGGTAAAACCTTTTCTTGGATAGACTGTTCTTGAGATAAACATGCTTGAATAAGCCCCTTTGAGGCTTCAAGTAACTCAACCGTTAAGGCTTTAGGGAAAGAAGTAATATGCTGTGCCGCAGCCATACTCAATTGAAATGCCATAGCTTGAGTATATTCACTCATCATTTCACCAAGACTGTTAAACAGAATACCTGCTACAGAAGCTGTTTTATCTAGTTCCGGTTCAATCGTAAAACCAAGAATCCAGTCAGCTGAAACACCATATTTTTGACATAGCAAAGAAAGTAATTCTGCATCTGGCATTAACTTACCATTTTCGATTTCACTCATTCGATTTTTATGCGGTGTACCGAATATTTCTAATGCTACGTCTTCTTGACGTAATTGAGCCATGTCACGCGCCATTGCAAGTTTTCTTCCGATAAGTACTCGACGTTGCAAATCGCTCTTTTTCGCCATTTAAATGCTTCTCCCAGCTAACCAATCAAAATCTACAGTTTTTGACAACCAATCAGTTTCATCAGTAAAAACGCACGAAAGCCAGACACAACCCTCTTCACATGGTTCTGCCAGCTTAATTTGTTCACTTATGAAAATATTGTCGTCTTTGAATAACAAGCCATCACCTTTGACACTATCAATTAGTAGTTTTGGATAGTTATCAATATCAAATCGTGGATAAGTTTTAGCGCTGTAAGAACGAGTTTTAAGTGGTGGCTGAACAATTAACCGTATTTCACAAAGTTGATCGATAGCTTTTAACTTAAGTGCTCTAAACATAGGTCCATATTGTTTTTGAACCTTGTCCTTATACTTTTTAGCACCTACTGAAAGACTATTTCTTTGCTTTCCGTTCTGATCAATTGTAGCCCGCCAAATCTCGTTAGCGCTTAATCCATAAGGCAATTTGATTGTGATGTATTGCTTACCAAAAATGATAACACCACCTGTACTTCCCCTATACACACTATTTTCACCATCATTTTCTTTTTCTACATGGCACGGGAAAAACACATGTTTATTTGAGCTAGCTTTATGCTTTTTAACTTTGTCATTACCTGATGAAACACTGAAATCCTTAAAGAATTCCTGTCTTTTATTATTGGAGAAAAACTCGCTCCACTGACGGCGGTTACTTTTTTTAATCATAACGACCTCAAATCAAGCAAGTAAGATTTACATAAACTTGAAGCTCTTCTTGCATGACATAATCCTTAAAAACACTTAGTTCCAGAATTATTAACCGTTAGATTTATTTAGAAGTACCCTTGTTCCAATTCATTATTTTTGTTTGTAAAAAAATGCTCTCTTTTATATATGCAAAATATATTGATCCTCAAAAAAACATCGAGCTGGTCCTACTTACCAATGTGTCAGCACTTTTAGGATAGGGGCCCCTATCATTTCCTTCTTTTTAGTAATTTAATATCCAAACCCTTTTTACGTAGGATTTGCATCACACACCAAAATTTTAAAGGCCACATCTAGTTTCCCTTTATTATAAAATTATTACCTAGGGGTTGTTTAGAAATCTAAAACTTTTATAACTCTTACTCAGAAATTCTCTTTTTCATCAACCATAAATTACATAAAATATTATATTTATCCACAACTTAAATAAGCTTGATTCTTTAATTGATAAACTCACTAGAATAATATTTCTTAAAATAATAGGAGTATATTGACAGAAAAAAGCTAAAATATTACTCTCTAAAAGTTTTCTTCATAAAAAAGCATCAAAAAATGAAAACTATCATCGTAGCTTTTGTACTCTCAGCAATTTTGATCATTCTATCATTTTTATTTTACATGATTATAAAAACCCATTATAAGAAATAACAAAGAATTAAAAAAGCTCATTTCCGAACCAGAAATGAGCTTATGAAATCCACATAAACCTGAAATACTAAGTATGGCTACTTAGCAATATTAAATTAAATGAATTTCTTTGAAGAATCAATATTTTTTTTAAAAAAGTATCTAAAAAAATTTAAAATTATTACAAATATTATAATTATAGCTTTTAGCAAAGTTAATTTCTTTGCTGCTACAAAAAAGTAAAAGTTCAAAAAGAATAAAACTTCTAAAATTAGTTAACGGGACTAAGAAAACTATTTTTTAAAAGTTGCTTTATAATGTTTGGAATTAAAATAATTTACAATCTCTTCCCCATTATTTTGATTTTTTTCTAAATTTAAGGTTAAAAAATCTAATTCCGATTCCAAATTTATAAACTCGGGAATATATTCTTTGATAGGAGGGGGTGGCTTAGGGCCCCCTTCAGTAATTTTTTGAATAAACCCAGCTAACCATAAAATGTATTCTTCTCTTAAATTATAAGAAGGAATCAAACTTACATCAATCTTTACCTTACAATCATTTTTACTTTTACTCAGTACTTCATTGAAATCAATAAAATTATATTTCAGCTTATATTCTGTACCCTTAATTTCTTTTCGAATCACCTTCATAAGAATATACATATTTTCTAAAACATCTTTAGAAAATAGTTTTTCATTTTTCATTTTTTTGTAAATAGTCTCAGCAAGAAAAAGATATTGTGGCATGTTACAAATTCCATTTCATAATTTCCTCTTATTCTATAATATAGAATTATTAAATTAATATTACAAGAATTTACTCAAAGTTTTTTATTTTAAATTTTGAAGTAATATCAAAATATTAAGATAGTAATTCCTAATAAAAAGGTCTATTTCTTTTTTAAGAAATAGACCTAGCGAAAAAAGCGCTCAAACCTAAAAATGGCTGATTTAGTATTAGCTGCCCTTATTCAAGTTGGTACTATTAAGTAATTTAGAAAATGCTCAATTAACCTCTCTCTTTAAATTTCTCTGCTTCCATCTAGTCCCTACATCTTATGAAATGGACCCCATATTGCATTCATATTCTTGAGCTGCTTCTCTTCGTAGTTAAGCCTTTTTCTGATTAGCTTGAACTTGGGTCGGGGTTAGCTTGTTTGGATTGTATTTTTTTGAGCGTTTTTTGCTGGTTGCTTTAGATTTCATTTGCACCCACCCCCTTTAGCTCTTAACTTTTCAGCAACTAAACGATCAGCTACACGCTTAACTCGATTCCAAACAAAGTTGTGATCAATTTCAGAACGACCTTGATAAATACGTTCAAGTTGAAATGCCGTAACTGAATAATCCACTTCTAAGGCCAGTAAATCCCAATCTTCATTAAAAGCTGTAGCGTAGGGGGTCAATTGGCTTTTCTGTGCCAAAATACGCAATTGGCGAGCATCTGGACCACGTTTTACAACTGGTTTTGGCTTAGATTTGATTAAACCAGTTGAAAGCGCCCATTCGACACAAGTTTCGCAACGACAACATAAACGCTTATACATAGGTCCGGTGCCGTGAGGCATATTGAGATCACGCCCTATAGACTCAACGTGTCGAATTTTATTACCAGGATGTTTCAGCCATTTCTTAACTGCTTTTTCTAATGCTTTTCGCTCCTTAGATTTAGCTGCTACGTTTGAGTAAGCAACTAATGCGTATTCAGATTTTTTCATATCAACAAATGCGTTCACTGTGCTTTACCTCCACCTATACGAGCATCATCCCAATCACATTCCACAATATCTAAGCCATCATGTTGAAATCTTGACCAAAGCCGGTCCCCAAGATCATCGCGAACCTCAGAAAGGCTTAGGTTTGAAATCACTACTGTTGGCTTCATCTCGTCATAACGAGTAAGTAGAACCTTATGAACACTCTCAAGCAGGTGAGGACGTTTTTCAGCACGGTCATGTAAGCCATATTCGTCAATAATTAATAAATCTTTGCCCACATAACGTTTTAGTGCTTCATCTTCGCTATCACCGCTACGGCGATAGGCACCCGCAATATCTTCAGCTAAGTCTGCAGACGTAATGTAAATAGCCTCCCAGTTTTTAATGATGATATTTTTCAGAATAGATGAACCTAGATGGGTTTTACCTGTTCCAGTACGACCAACAAGGAGTAAATTTCTAAAAACACCTGCATTGAAATCCATAGTGAACTTTTCACAAGTTTTACGAGCTTTGTCTTGTCCTTTGTGAGTTACTGCATAGTTGCTAAAGCCGCTATTTACATGTCTTTTAGGGATACCAGCTCGAGCCATTTTCAAATTTAAAATACGAATATTCTTATCGCTTTCATATTTTTCATTTGACTGCTTCATGATTTTTTCAACACAAGACTGACAAACGATTCGACCATGTACATTGATCATTTGTTCTTTGTGGATCTTACAGATCTGGTTTGTATGGGAAATTTTATATTCCAATTTTTGAGGCACTGCGTTCATATCAACTCACCCTTCACAGCTGTGTGAGCAACCGGTTCATATTTCTTTGGCGCTCCCCATTGATCATTTACGTTGCGTGGTAACGATTGATGGTTTGACTGTTGACCAGTAGTCATTTCGGGTTTTTCGTTTAGGTACCAAGATGCTTTGAAGGCACCCCAAGGATTTTGTCTTTTCAAACAATATTCGACGGCTTGCTGAAGTGTGATTCCTGCTTTTTGGGCTTCATTCAAAAGTGCGTCAAAAGCGTTTTCGGTGTTTTGAGCTTTCTTGGCTTTACGTACTTGTAAGAACTCAGCAGCGTCTTTCTCAGGTACACCATTTTTTTTCAAAGCACTCTTGAAACTAAATTTTGCTTGAGTCGATGAATCAACTTCGCCAACGGCGGAGTTGTTATTCCCTTCTGGATTCAGTGAATCAGGATTCAGATTAAGGGAATCAGGATTCAGATTAAAGGAATCAGGAATCAGGGCGTTTTGGTCTGAGATAGAAACAGTTTTAGAACCGTTATCTAACTGTTCTTGTGTGTTTCCACTACTGTTTGCTTGATTCGATTCACTTTCTTGATAACTGTTTTCAACAGCAGAACCAGTATTTTGAGGGGCAAATGGACCTGTTTTATCGTAAAAATGCTTTAAATCAGCTTTATTTAGCTGAATTGCCTTTCCAACAATTGTTTTGTTTTTTGGATTACGTTGATAGACAGTGTAGATGCCATTTCTGTCAGGTAGCTCACTATCTTTCTCAAGACCATGTGGGTTTTGATGTTTAACAAAGTTAACGATATGGATAACATCAATACCATCAGCGTTATATAACTCGATAAAACCAAACTTAGAAATGTTCTCTAACTGTTCTGCAACGTTTATATCGTCTGCAGGAAATAAAGACATTTTGATTTTCTTAGGTCGATTTTCGAGTCGGCCTTCGCGATCTGCTAAAGTCCAAAGCCCTATAAATAGCAATCGTGCTTCATAAGGTAATTCAATAATGTCTTCATTCATAAAGAATGAGGGCTTAATATTTCTAGATCTTGCCATTTCTTAAGCTGCCTCATATAAGTGTTCATGTGCAAAATTTGCACGTACTAAAGCTTCAGAGAATTGAGGAGGTACAGAATTACCTACCATTCTTCCCTGTTCTGTCTTAGTTAATTTGATAGTGTTTCCATGTTCATCGATCCCATGATCAATGATGTAAGTAGGTTCAAAACCTTGTGCAGTGAATAGTTCTCTTGGCTGAAGCATACGGAAGCCAATATCAACAATTTGGTGCAGCTCACCTTTAACCATTACAAGGCCAAAACGATCACGTGTTGGTATCGTACGAAGTGGCTCATGAATGCTATTTCCGTCTTTCTCACTACCGTAGAAGGCAGTTAAAAATGCTTGTACCAATGCAAAATGACCCGCACTTGTAGTAATGGTGTGTAATGGTTCATCTACTGGTTGACCAATGTTGTTATTACGCAGTTTCACCAGGTTGCTGACGACTAAACTGTTATGATCTTTTGCAGTAATCGTATGAAGTGGTTCACGAATATCACTACCAACTACACCCGTATAATGCTTAGCAATGAACGCAGTAACTAACGCATGATGCCCACCTTTCACCCCTGCGCAAATTGTGCGTAAAGGTTCATCAATAGGCATACATCTTGGGCTAGATGCATTTGCACACTCAGTAAGTACTGGGGCAACGCTTTTAACCTTATCCATTGGAACAATAAATGGTTCTGGATTATTGATCACATAACGGACTAAACCATTTGCTATACGGCGACAAGTTGCCTCAACTAGAGGTTTCTTACGAGTAAAAATACTTGGGCAAGGAATCGACCAATCTATACATTCTGCAGTGATTCGCCATGGTTTTAATTTCCCAGCTTTAACTGCTTTGCTATCTGGTGCAGCATGCGTAGGCTTGGGCCAAACTATAGGAAAATTGTCACGGCGAGCAACAAGAAAAAACCGTCTTCTTAGTGTTGGAGATCCGTAATCCCGAGCACTCATTACTCGCCATTCAACTTTATAACCTTGATGACGTAATGCATTAACAAAGCACCTGAATGTTTCACCTTTGTGCTTTTTACTCGGGAATCCATCTTTTCCTAGTCTGCCCCAAGTTTTGAACTCTTCAACGTTCTCGAGCATGATTATACGTGGTCGTGTAAAGTCAGCCCATCTAAGAGCAATCCAAGCTAAACCACGTATTTTCTTTTCAACCGGTTTTCCACCTTTTGCTTTAGAAAAGTGTTTGCAATCTGGACTAAGCCAAACCAGTCCTACAGGCTGATTGTTAGTAACTTTTACAGGGTCAACATCCCAAACATCCTCACAAAAATGACGAGTATTTGGATGATTAGCACGATGCATTGCAATTGCTTTAGGATCGTGGTTAATAGCAATATCAACGGGACGGCCAAAGGCTTTTTCTAAGCCAGTAGATGTTCCACCACCACCTGCAAAATTATCAACAATCAATTCATGAGGTAATAAGTTAAGATTGAGGCACATATTCATAATGCACCACCATTAACTTTTTTAAGCGTTAGTAAAACAGTGAATAATTGACCTGCAGAATATTTAAATGTCTTAACTTCAGTGCACTCAACTAAAAAGCGATGTTCACCAAAATTAACCCTACTTCCTGGTCTATCAAGTGTATAACGGCTCCAACCTTCAGGAATCGGATCACAGGAAAAATGGCCGTAGAATTTTTCAGGTCCACATTTAATGCTACAAAGGGGTTCAGCTACCCAAAAAACTTGATTGAGAAATTTTTTTCTCGCACGAAATTGATTGTTTTCCCCTTCCTTAATTCGCATATTTACCGCTATTTCGCATAATTCCCTATCGCGGATATTTTTAGCTTGGTTGCGGTCAACGATGAGTTTATTTTTCATATCGCTCACCCATCCAATCCAATTAAATTCTTAAATTCAGAAATCACATCTACCAGCATTTTTTCGAGGTATACGTAATCAGGATTTAATTTGGATGGCCCACTTTCCCAAAGCCAGTCTTCACCAAACAGTTCACACATGATTGATCGGTCTTTAAAAGTGAGCTGGTCAAAGAAATTTGAAAAACATTCGAATTCAATTTCTTTAAGGTGTTCATAAAAATTTCTAAGATCTTTTTTGGAAATTGCGCCACTTGATCGACCATCTTTTAATTCAGATAGCTTATTGATAGCTATGTATTCAATTACTTCATTACCATCCTCAACATCTACCCACTTTTCAATTTTAGGAAAAAGTTTATTAAGTAAATAAGGAGCATGGCATTGGGCAATGAACTCTTTAAAAGTTGGTTGACCAACATGAGAAAAGAAAGCGGAACCGGTAAAACTACTTAAAACGACTGTTAGACGTCCACCGCCAGCACTATATAAATTATTTGGATCAACATAAGCTAAAGCCCAGTCTGACTTATATTCACCTATTTTTTTGAAGACGAACTTTTCCATTAAAAGTTCCCCAATGAAATTGTCTTCTCTATATACAATCTGGCTCATGAGGCGCCACCTTGGTTAACTTTATAAGACTTGCCATAGAGGACCAACTCAATAGTGCTAGTACTTACAGCAAATTCTTTTGCCAAATCTTTAACTTTTGAGCCTGATGCACGTTTTTTCCTAACGCTCTCTACTTGCCCTTGATTAAGTTTTGCATTTATATGTGATGCCCCCTGCTTATATCCACCATGCTGAACCCTATCATTTGCATTATCTTGTTTTGTGCCATAAGCTAGATTTTCGTAACGATTATCGGATGGAATCCCATTTAGATGGCGTACTTCTTGATTTTCTGGAACAGGCCCAATAAATGCATCTGCAACAAGTTGATGAACACCAATTGGTCTTGATTTGCCATTACCGATATATACAGAAACGGTGCGATATCCTTTTGAAGTGGTAAATTGCGATAGTTCTTTTGAGTATGAAAAATCAACTCTATTTAGCCCTTTGGCTAACCTACCCTTGCGACGGTGTGTAAAAACTTTCCCATCTGCAGTGACTGAGTAACTGTTAAACGATGGACATCTTTTCATTGATCAATCCTCCGAAAAGAAATACACCAAACCCAAGGGTTTTCATTCCAAGATTCTTTACCTTTTATTGCTTCCCAATGTTTTTGAAAGTTAAGAACTGGGTTATGAGAATTATTGCTTTGCATAGTTGAATCAGTTTTAGGTTTATCAAAACCTTCAGCCTTAGCATCTACATCACTAATTTCATGTAAACGCTCAACACGGATATCAACTATTTCAAGCAAAACACGTGATGCTTTACGAGGCATACGAGAAGATGGCTTCCATCTAACTGGATAACCCTTTCCCTTACAGTCGTAATAAGCAATTTCATTTGGGTTATCTGCTTTGTAGACAAATGACTCATGAGGAGTTCCACCTAAACTTCTAATTTTGGTGCCATACGTCTCTTGAACAAAAAGCTGGTCGCCAATTGCTCCAAAAGGACAAATTTTCTGAAAATAAGAAGATATTTGTGATTTAGAATCTTCTAAACCAAAGAACTCTCCAAGATGTTCAGCTATATCAATTTTTTTTTGAACTTTACTCTTAATAATTCGGCGTGTTTGCGTCTTAGATCCATTTAAAATGGCCCTAACCATTTCTGAATTAAATAAAATTGGACGTACCGTCATGCTGCACCTTCCTGAGCTGGTTTATACAAGCTCACTTGTTCAGCATAATTCCAAGCACGTTCACAGATATTATTAAAAGAAGAGCGTCTTTCATCTAACCACTGCTTACGCCATTCTTTTTGTTCAGCTGGATCTTTAATTAAGTTGTAAGCTTTGAAAAAAGCTGTTCGGTCAAGGTAGGAACCTAATAAAACGCTATTAAAGCTATCTGCTAAATCTTGTTTTTCTTCATCTCGAACTTGAATAAGTGTTTCTTCAAAATTTGTTCCAAATTTAGAGATAAACCATTCTTCATGTCCACCGAAAAGAAAGAACGGAACATCTAAATCATGTTTTATCCCCTTCGCGGAGTATTGACCATTTCCAAGTACACAAGTAACTAAAGCAGCAATTTTTAAATTTGGTGCTTCAAATGTACATTTATCACTAAGGTTTATTAATTCAAAAATCACTGTTCAGTCCCTACCTCAAATCGTAAATCTAAGAAAGCTTGGTTCACTGGACCTACATAACGTGACCAGCCAAAGTTTTCTTGCCAAAACCACCAATTGTTCTGCTCGTCACGCTTCCACGGCGTTCCCTCAGAATCAGTGTGATTGGTTCCTAACGGCCAAACCTTTTTTTCTGAAGTCATGAAATCTCCTTTTGTGCATTGAATGCACGATCTAGAAATTTCTCTTCATCGGTTTGAGTGTTTACGATTTGATGCGGGGCATCTTGATTAATAAGACAAGTTGAGCACTGTTCTTCTTTAAAATCAGTGCATTTGCCTGAGCAGTGATGATTTGCTAAATTACTCACGTTCATTCTTCCAAGGGTTTGAACAGCCATAGACCATTTCCTGTTGGCGCAGGGAGTGGTTTTTTATTTCCAGCTAAGTAGATCAAGCTGGACTGATTTATCACTAGCATTTGTATGCCGCGATTTTTCGGCCCGTAAAGGCACTAATTCGAAGGTATCTCTGGTATACCCGTTATCTTTTGACCCACAAAAAACATTTCTGAGAAACTGGTATTCGGATTCAGCTTCTGAGACTGATGTATGCTGAAAAAA
>NZ_JAVIMT010000018.1:0-8816 GCF_031196675.1 Acinetobacter sp. 148
CGACAAACCCGGTACGGTTCAAAATGAAAAAAGTTCTCTTGTTTGACCTAGATCAAACTATTCTTAACCGAAATGAATCACTTTTAAAATTTCTTAACTGGCAAGTAAGCTACTTAAACTTAGTACCCCATGAGCTAAAAAAATCTTTTATTAACCGATTCATAGAGCTAGACAATAACGGAAGCGTTTGGAAAGATATTGTTTACAGTCAATTAATTAAAGATTTTAATATCAAAAAATATAATACGTCTGAATTGCTGCAATCTTACATTAATGATTTTAATAAATTCTCTACAGCATTTGAAAATGCTCCAAAAACTATTCAAAATCTTCATGCTCAAGGATACACATTAGGCTTAGTATCCAATGGAAAAACACCTTTTCAGGAGAAAAATTTTTATGCTTTAGAATTAACGGACTATTTTTCGATTATCGTGATTTCTGAAGCTATAGGTTTAAGAAAACCAGATCCTGAAATCTATTTATACACTTGCAATCAACTAGATTGTAAGCCATCAGATTGTATTTTTATTGGAGACAATCCCAAAGCAGATATAGAAGGTGCCAAAAAAATTGGTATGAAAACAATATATTTTCATCCAACTCTTACCCTTCATCCTTCTCTTTCAGATGCAAGTATTCATCATTACGATGAACTCGAAGAAACGGTTAGAAGGTTAATTAATCCGCCTCATTTTTAATCTAATACGCTCTATATGAAAAAGGCTAATTTAAATAATTAGCTAAATTATTTATCTTGTTTTATATCGTATGAATATTTTTGAAAAAACGAAGTCTTGAATATTATAGATAATACTTGCAGGAAAAAAATAATGGAAATTTCATTAAGATTCGCGAACACTGCCGATCTCAAAGCTATAAACGAACGCTATGCCGAAATTGATTTTGTACCATCACATGCTGGTGAACTTATTGTACTAGCTTCTATTGATGAGAAAATTATTGGTCAAGGTAGAGTTGTGGGTATTGATGCTAACAGCGGCGAGCTTGGTGGAATTTATGTTTTTCCGGGCAATGAAGGGTTAGGAATCGCCCGTAAGGTAGTTGATTTCTTAATTAAAAATTCAGATTTTTCTATGCTTTACTGTTTACCCTTTGCCAAGTTAGAAGGTTTTTACTGCTCTATGGGTTTTGCTGCTGTGAAAGACATGGCTCAAGTTCCAGAAGCTATACTAAAAAAACATGAGTGGTGTAACAGTAATTACGACAAACCGGTTTTACTTTTAGAAAGAAGTAAATAAAGGAATATCTATAAAAAAACCGCCCCAGAAGGCGGTGGCTGAATTTAAACCAGCAATATATAGAAGTATGGTGGACGAATACTTCTATATTCTTTTACGAAGGAGTTTTATTGGTTTTCATAAAATCTTCCGATTTAAAATATTTAATAATCATATCTGCATGCTCTTCTTTAGGAGGAGCAACAGTCACAGGAAATGATTCTTTAGAAATTTTAAATCCGTGCGGAATTAATTGTGAAATTGGTGGAAATTTAGGTTTTCCGCCATCGGTAATTCGCTCGATAAAACTTGCTAACCAGAGCAAATACTCTCCTTCGTTTTCAAACTTCGGCATCACACTTAGATCAACTTTGACTTTACATTCACTAAGAGGCTTCGTGAGCTGCTCGTCAAAATCAATATAATTGAACTTAAGTTTAAACTCAGTCCCTTTAATGGCCTTACGTATCTGACTGATTAAACAATTCAGATTTTGTGTAAGGTCATTGGTGAATAAGTCGTCTTTTTTAATATTCTTATAAACCTTTTCAGCCACGGCTAAATACTTTGGCATTTTTACCCTCCTCAATCTCAATTGTTATAAAGTTTTGATCTTAAAATGTTTTATGGTTCTGATTATGATTAAACAAATGTAAAGGAGTGAAACAATATTATACTCAAACGTAAGTAGTTAAAGCTTTATGTAAAGACTATTGAACAATCACCTAAAAAAATTATGGTTTTGATAACTCATCCGCAATTTTTTTAAAAATATTATTATCTTTTGAAATATTTATTTTCAATTAAAAATTACCATTTGGTAAAATTAATACGGTCTCATTTGCTGATCTCGTCTTACGAGTCCTAAAACTGATCTACGAACTCTTATTTCATCTTCAGAAAATGGTAAATGCTCTTTTAGCTCATCTATAGAAAGTGAATTATTTTCTATTAAAAAACAGTCTTGTTCGGTCGTCCAACGTGAAGCTATTGATTCGGTTTGTTTCCAGTAACGTTTCATATGCCCTAGTAAATTAATCAGTCTAAAAGCTTACGATGAGTGCAAGCTTTTTATAGATTGTGTGCGGAAAGAAGAATAGGAATAGTACCGAAATACTCAAAAATAAAAAAGCCAAACACCTCAATAAAGCACTGTTTGGCCTTTCATAAAAACTGGTTTAATCCAACTCTAATTGTTGTCTCAATTTTAAAATATCGACTAGTCCTTTATCCCTTTTTTGAGATAAATCGACATCTTTATAATGTGTTAAAAGCTCTTTAGTTTGTTCTTCTAGCAACTCAGTAGTTTCTTCAGAGTGCTGAAAATTTTGCATATCATTCCACCATTCGGTCATAGGTGGTCCTAAATGGTGAATTGCCTCTTTAAACCCCTTCTGATTGGCAAGTTCCATATTTATATAGGGGCCAAATAAAGCCCATCTCAGCCCAGGCCCACTGATGATTGCTATATCAACATCTTCTGCCGAACACACCCCTTCTTTAACCAGTGAAAATGCCTCTCGCCACAAAGCAGCTTGTAAACGATTTGCTACATGTCCTTTAACTTCTTTATTTAAAACAATCGGATGCTTACCCAAACTTTGATAAAACTCGGAAGCTTTCTTTAAAATTTGCGGATCTGTTAATTTTCCACCCACAATTTCGACCAAAGGTAACAGATGAGGTGGGTTAAATGGATGACCTAAAAAAATACGCTCGGGATGAGTTGCATCTTTTTGAAAGTCAGAAACTTTTAGACCTGAAGAACTTGAAGCAATTAGTGTTTTTTCAGGGCAATATGAAGTGATTTCTTGATATAAATTTTGCTTTAAATCTAACCGTTCCGGTGCATTTTCTTGAATAAAATCGGCATCAATCACCGCATCTTTTAAGTTGTTGTAAAGCTCTAAATTTAGAAAAATATCTTGTAAATGATGACTTGAATCTGTTTGCTGATCTAAAGCGAGCAAATCACTAAGATTTGCCTGTATTCTCTTTTTAAATAATTCTTCGTCTATTGGATAAGGGTCATATACCTTTACCTTAAAGCCTTTATATAAAAATAATGCTGTCCAGCTTGCACCAATGACACCGACACCAACCACACCGATTGTTTTAATTCCTTCCATATCTTCCTCGTGACCTTATTACTTCAAAACTTTTCTTATTCCCTTTCATGACTATAAAAATAGTCGACTTCTTACCTTTTCTCAGTTATTCAAAGCTAATTTATAATAAGCACGCCTAACCAGAACTTCATACAATTATTGTACTTTTCTTGCATTACCTTCATTTTTTAAGCAAATTTTGGCTACTGCTTGCAACCCTATAAGCGCTAAGGGTGTATGATTGGCAAGATTTTGAGCCATTTAACTTTAATATGACAAATACATTTTCTGACCACAAGCAAGTTGAAGTGGTATCTACTTTTGCTGAACTTGTGAATACACATTTTCAGGGAAATAAGAATGCTATTTGTTGGCACAGAAATTTGGTGGGCGACTTTAAAGAAATTGTGGCTAAACTTGAGTTAAAAGAAAATATTACCGAAATTTCTACAGAAGACCTGTTAGCACTTGAGCTTTCAGAACAAGGTGATTTGGCTCGAGATATTATTTTAAAAGACATGCAGCTCTTAACTGATATGGGTGCATCACCTGTACTTAATTTACTTAAGCATTATGAACGTGATGAAGAGCTCGATTTTATTTCAACAGATGTCTATTCATTTCATGTTGATCGTTCCCCTATTGAAACCGACACATTCTTATGTACTTATCACGGTGCGGCTAGCGACATTGTGCCGAATGATCAGGTTGAACAAAAAGTTTTAATTCAAGAAATTAGAGAAAAGCTCAAAGCTTTACATGACGGCCCAGAAGCCGAATTTGAAAGCTTTTTAGCAGAGTATTTTTTTGATTTACATTATCAGCCTAAAGCCCATGCACAACCTATAAATTTGGGTACAGGACACTTATGGCGCTTAGCAGTAGATCATCCCACTCAAAAGGTTTTACCGTGTGTGCATCGGGCACCTGTTGAAAAAGATGGTGAATATCGGTTGCTATTGATTTGTTAGGTATTTCAATATCTTATATAAAACCAGTCAAAAACCAAAAATTACTTTTAGAATCGTGAAGAATTTCTGGTCGTTAAACCACAGTAAAAAGATAAATCTGAACATTTACCAAAAATAAAATAATAAAAAATTATGATTTAAAGTAGTTGACCCTCACGTAACGTAAGCCCCTAGCATAAAACACGCCTAAGGAAGAAGGAGCTAAAAAGATGCTGTTAAAAGTTGGTGAATTGGCTAAGCAAACAGGACTTACTGTCCGTGCTCTTCATCACTATGACGATATCGGTTTACTTCAGCCTTCTGCCCGGTCCGATGCTGGTTATCGACTATATACCCCTAAAGACATCACTCGTTTGCATCAAATTCAAGCATTACGAGGGCTGGGTATGTCGCTAGCCGAAATCTATACGGTTCTTGAAGATCCCAATCTAGCACTTTTACCGATTATTGATCGGCAGATTCAAGCAATTGATCAAAGACTGGCAGAGCAGAAGAAATTGCGAAATCAGCTTGGACAATTGAAATCTCAGCTCATCAATGGTGAAGAACTTGATTTGGAGGATTGGCTAAATATGCTGGAGCTTATAGCAATGTACGAGAAATACTTTACGCAAGAAGAACTTGAAAAGCTTACATTTTTACAATCAGGTACTAAAACCCACCAAGAATGGCAAGAGTTAACTCAAGCTGTAAATACGGTATTTAATGCTGGAGAATCATCTAGCAGTGAAACCGCTCAAAAGCTCGCCCATAAGTGGATGAAAACACTTGAGCAGAATACGCGCACCAATCCAGAATGGCTTGTTAAATTAAATAACATCAATTCTGCAGAACCTGAATTTCAGGAAAAATTAGGGGTACTGCCAGAAGTTGTTGACTTTTTACTTAGGGCCTTTTCAGAGAGTAAGCTGAGTATTTTTGCTCGTTATTTATCTGATAATGAGTTTGCTTTTTTAAAGGAAAATTATGGTCGCGAGATGAAAAAATGGCCTCAACTATTAGTCGATATTGAGAAATTGATTGACGCTGAGGTTAAACCGAATAGTGAAGGAGCAAAGCGTTTGGCACAGCAATGGCTCTCTATGCTACAAGGTTATACTGGCGAAAATCCAAGTACTCAAGAAAAGATCCGTACAGCAATGCAAAATGAACCAAGCCTTGCTGACGGTACTTGGCTCAAACCAGTTACCCTACACTTTCTAGAAAAAGCAGTAGCAGCATTCAAGCATACTGCTTAGTTCTATCTATCAATTTAAATGGCTCTTTTTTTTCAGGAAGAGCCATTTACCCGTAAATATGATTAAAGAAAAGAAACAGTTTCAAGATTTTTAGTTATAAAGCTGAATATTGCAGACTGTGATTCAATACTAACTAAATGACTTTAAAAAACTTAATAATTCTGTCCATTCTCGCAATTGCATAAGTAATGTATTCAAAATAATATTTAGACAAATAGATTATAACTTTACATATTGTTAAGCTTATAGATCAATACTAAGAAGATTGTGAAGTTAAATTTAAAATGAATCATTTTTGGCAGTTAAAGCCATCCATATTTAATTAGAGAAACATTTGATATGAAAAAATATTTATTATTAATTTTATTCAGCTTTTATTCGGTTCATTCATTTGCTTCGGACAAACTACATGGCAGTGTTTGGAAAACTATTGATGATGCCACCAATCAACCGAGAGCGCTGGTAAGATTTAGCCAAGACAAAAATGGAGTTCTATCCGCAAATATTGAAAAAATCCTTGTTCCAAGCGAAGCCAATAAATGTACGATGTGTGAAGGGACTTATAAAAATAAATCTTTAATTGGTTTAACCATTGTCAAAAATTTAAAAAACGTAGGTCAAAATAAATATGACAAAGGATCTATTCTCGATCCTCAGTCAGACAAGACTTATCGCTTTAGCGTAACCGTATCACCAGATGGGGAAAAACTTACCGCTCGCGGCTACATTGGTATTTCTGCAATTGGCCGAAACCAAACATGGTATCGAGTTAAATAATCCATGAGTAGCTTGTGACCAACTCTCTGAAGCTACTCACCGATCATAATTACGGTCTATATATGCACTATGTAAATTCTATATTTAGACCGTATTATGACCGATACTTGGCCTGAATCATCAGCATGATAATGACGAATAGCGAAGGTATGGCAGCAATCACAAATAAATGGGTAATGACCAGAAATTGAGAGAGATAACCGCCAAATAACGGCCCAATGACAGAACCCAAACGAGCAATTCCAATACTCCAGCCCACCCCTGTAGTACGAAGTGAAACTGGGTAATAACTGGCCGACAAAGCATTAATGGCAGGTTGCCCACCAACAATGGCAAAGCCGGCAATAAAAATGATAATAAACAATAAAACGATATGACTAACAGAATAGCCAATTAAAGCAACACTAATTACTGCAACCAAAAAAACAGGAATTAATACTTTATAAAATCCTGTCTTATCAATTTTAAGGCCCATCACCACACTACCAATCGTACCGCCTAATTGTAGAGTGGAGCCGATCAACAATGCCTGATTTAATGAAAGCCCGGACTCTTTGGCCAAAGTCGGTAGCCAATTTGCCAGAAAATATAAACTGATCATATTTAAAATACTGATGATCCAGATGGAATAGGTAAAAAACGCACGCTGATTTTTAAATAACTCAAGCGGTGACTTTTTAACCTGAACCTCAGTATTATTGATGATTTTTATCTCTGCATTGAATGTTAATGCTGGATAAAACTTCTTTAACCAAAACAAAATTTTGGAGCTATTTTTGCTATTTTCACTCAAAAAATATAAAGATTCTGGCAACTTAAAGAATGTGATAAAGAAAATAATTAAAGGGATAATACCGCCAAAATAAAAAATCGCCTGCCATCCTCCCCAAGGAACTAGTAAGGCTGATATTCCGCCCCCCAACATTGCCCCTACCGTATAGCCACAAGAAATGACCATCATGGTAAAAATACGAGATTGATATGGAACAATTTCGGAGCTATAAGCCATCACATTTGGCATGATACCGCCTAAAAAAATTCCTGTAACAAAACGGATTACGGTCAATTGCTCAATATTGCCTACATGTGGTGTCAACAGCATCAATATGGAGAATATAAAGGTCGAGATCAGTAGTATCGGACGGCGACCAAAACGATCAGAAAGTGAACTTAATAAAAATGATCCAACAAACAAACCAAACAAGCTTGCACTAAACACAACTCCCAGCATCGATTTTTGAACACCCCATTCTTCTATAATCAGTGGGGCTGCGTAAGCCATGGACTGAATGTCATACCCATCCATAATCATTAGTAATAAGCAGGTAACCAAAATAAATTTTTGATACGGTCCAACTTTCTGCTGATTGATCAAATCACTTAATACAATTTCTTTCATGGTATTCCTTTCTCCATGACTCGCTTTAAATTAATTCCATTTTAATTATGATATACGTAATCTATTTACGATTAGCGTAAAAATAAAATAGCAATATTATCGCCACAAAGTCAAAAATATTAATTTTTATAATATAAACAGTATGTTATATCTAATTATTTGATCTAAACTGAGTAATGAGCTCACATCATCGCATGGTGTATATGGTCTGCTCATCTAATAAAAATCAAGCAAACCATACATCCTTTTATTTAAATAACTCATTTACCTCAAATAAGTTGGCTTAAAAAAATACTCCATCACCACGTCCCTTTCATCCAAACTCTTTGTACTCAAAAACTCGAACATCAAGCCATCTATTAAGTTTAAAACCATATTGGCATCGGGTTTTAACGCACGTGTTTCTAAGCTAAAAATCAGTTCAAAAATTTCACGAGTCAGCCATTTTCTATACTCAATTGCCATACGGTAAGCCTGCTGGTAAGCCACTTTAATTTCAAACAAAGCTTTAAGTAGCAAGTGATACAGACTGTTAGAGTTAACATGTAAAACTACTATTTCCTTGAGCTTATCGGTTGGCGTGCAATAACGGCTTGAATAGATAATCGCAAGCACTTCTTCTTTAAGTAGACTTTTTTGGAAAGCTATACACATTTCAATAAGTCGTTCTTTTGAGTGAAAATAGTTATACAAGGTGGCTTTCGGTATTTCTGATTCTTTGACAATCAGGTCTACGCCTGTTGTATGAAATCCATGTGTGGTAAACAAACGAATAGCGGTACGAATAATGTGTAATTTTTTAGAAGAGGTTTCTAAATTTGGCATAGTTTTACCGTTATAAATTCTTGTTGTATGTAAAGAGATAGAAATACCGTCACTCTTAAAATGAGTGCTAAATACAGGCATGCAAAAGCCGCACAAGTGGTGTGCTCGCCTATCTCGAGTTTTGTTGTTGATATGATTTTTAGTCGTGACGATTCTTAAGGTGTAGAAAACCTAGAGCCGTTTTAAAGACTGTTCTGGCGGTATAAATAAAGAGAATTTGGCAATCGCCAATAAATAAGAAATAGTACGCATGTGCG
>NZ_JAVIMT010000019.1:0-229 GCF_031196675.1 Acinetobacter sp. 148
TTCAATTTTTGGTTTAATCTTTGTTACCTCATTTGTTGCAAAGTATATAGGTCCTGAAAACTTTGGAAAGCTAACCTTTGCAAGTTCAATTTTTGCGATCATTCAAACAATTGCAATGTTTGGATCGGAAAATATTATTTTTCAAAAAACATCTAAAAACAAAAAATTAGGTGAATATATAATTGATTCCACAAAAATAATTAGAGATATTCTGTATCTTGGCTTTTCA
>NZ_JAVIMT010000020.1:0-65150 GCF_031196675.1 Acinetobacter sp. 148
GACCTTTAGCCAATTCGTCAGCCATACTTTTGATTGTTGCTTCATCCATGTGAAGTACCTTTTGTAATTATCCTCTGAAGGATAAATGAAAATTAAGTACTTACACAAAATTTAGAACAGTCCCAATGGGTAACTGTCAGATCAGGTTTGAGCTAGTACACATGATCCATCATGTATGTCTGAGCAAGATTGTATTATGTCTTTTGCCAAGATTGCTTATGCCAACACTGCTCAAGATATTTCGCACTCAATTGTGTTCTCTCCAATAGAACGCTCTATTTTTTATTCTCCAGATCAAAACCTTCCTTCTCCATACCCTTCTGGTTTATGGAAACCCCCACGCTCTAACTAATCTGATGATTTTTTATCATTCATAGATTTTTCTATGGATGTTCTGCACGCGCGCGTGTACATCTTTTTAGAGCTAGAAATATGGACTTTTATAAAGAAAAACTGTCTCGAAAATGGGGGGGATGGTCAATAGCTGTGGTCTGCTTCTCTTTGACCTATGGTCATGCTTATGCCCAGCCACTGACCTTGGATACAGCTTTGAATCTCGCTGAGCAATATTCACCTACCCTAAGAGCAAATAGCGCCCAGATTGAAGGGGCCGAGAATGTAGTTTCAGCTTCAGGTATTTTACCCAACCCTAAATTATTTGTAGGTTTAGATAATTACCCTGTATCCGGCGATGCCGCATGGTCAGTCACACGCGAAGGTATGACTATGCAAAAAATTGGCGTGATGCAAGATTTTCCAAATCGTGCCAAAAGACAAGCTGAGGTCGATTTAGCAAAAGCTGAACTAGGTTCGGCCAATGCTCAAACTGAGATTCTGCGTATTGAGTTACGTCAGAAAGTCGCATCTGCTTGGCTTAAGCGCTTTTATCTTGAACGTAAATTAGCACTATATGATGAACTGTTTTCAGAGAATCGATTACTTTCTCAAATTACTCAAACACAGGTCATCTCTGGTCGTACAATCATTGCCGATGCACTTGATCCAAGACAAGAAGCCACGGTATTGCTTGACCAGAAGGATGATTTACTTCGTGATTTAAATAAAGCCAAGTTAGAGTTGCATCGGTTAGTCAGTGCAGAACCTACTGAAAATCTCTCTCAAATTGAAACCTTACCTGACCAAGCACCATCTATCTACCTTGATACATCAAAGCTATATCATCATTTGCATCAACATCCTGAATTAAAAGCATTTCAGGCAGAAAAGCAAACTGCTGAAGCAAAACTGAAGCAAGCTCAGGCTTTACAGAAACCAGATTGGACTTCGAATTAAAAATAGAGGGTGAGAGTCAGATTATTGTTGCTGTGAAAAAAAGCTCATAATCAGTTTGATACTTAAAAGAAAAATGGATGCGAAGGCATCCATTTTTCTTTATGAAATATTCTTATTTTGATTAAAGTCTACTAATAAGCTGATATGTAATGAAGGCAAAGAAATACGCAAGCCCAAATAAGTAAGTCGCCATAATAACAGGCTGTTTCCAGCTACCAGTTTCACGACGAATGGTCGCTAATGTTGCAAGACAATGTGGTGCGAAAATGTACCAAACTAATAATGACATCCCTGTAGCTAGCCCCCAACCATCAGGACCAGAGATTTGACTCAACAATGTTTGAGTTACAGTATCTTCATCTCCAGACATAGCATAAATTACACCTAAAGCAGCAATGACAACTTCCCTTGCAGCCATAGCAGGAATTAATGCGATACAGATTTCCCAAGTAAAGCCAATAGGTGCAAATATAGGCTGAATAATGTGTCCAAGTTGTCCAGCTAAACTATAGTTGATAGCAGGCATCGTGGCATGCTCAGGTGGTTGAGGGAACGTCACCAATACCCAAAGCAATATAGATAATGCTACGATAATACCACCAACTCTTTTTAGAAAGATCGTAGCTCGATCATAAAGTCCTAATGCAACGTTTCGAATATCTGGCAATCGATAAGTAGGCAACTCAAAGATAAAAATACTTTCTGTTTTATCTTTTCTAACTAGTTTCAAAAATAAAGAAACACATAATGCTGAAACAATTCCAGCCATATATAGTCCAAAAAGAACTAAACCTTGTAGGCTCAACCAACCATAAACTAATTTGTTTGGAATGAATGCCGCAATTAGCAAAGCATAAACAGGTAATCTTGCAGAACAAGTCATTAATGGCGCAATCATAATGGTTGCTAGACGATCTCTTTCCGAACTAATGCTTCGTGTTGCCATGACACCAGGAATAGCACAGGCAAAACTAGACAATAGTGGAATAAAGGAACGTCCACTTAAACCAGCTTTGGACATTAATTTATCCAAAAGGAATGCTGCTCGTGGCAAATAACCTGATTCTTCTAAAATTAAAATAAAGAAGAATAAGATAAGGATCTGCGGCATATAAGCCAAAACACTACCCGATCCAGCGATTACCCCATCAACAATAAGACTTCTAAGTAATGGATGAGTAATAAGCGGGCCAATTGTATTACCTAACCAAGCAATTGCATTTTCAATTAATGAGATAAAAGGTTGTGCCCAGATAAAAACGGCTTGGAACATGACAAACATGGTAAGCGTTAGGATGACTAAACCAAGTACAGGATGTAAGAAAATTTTATCCAAGAAAGCTGTTCTTGCATCACCGTTATCATTTTTTAAAATTACCTGTTTAGTAATATTTTTAATCTGATCAAAATGATTCAGATCAGAATGATAAGGAGTGACAAATAGATTTTTTTGATCTAATTGATTTAGTAGTTCTTGCACGCCTTTAGTTTTAACGGCAACAGCCTCAATAACAGGGATACCCAACAATTCTGATAGCTTATTAATATCTATCGAAATACCACGCTTTTTGACCTCATCCATCATATTTAAAACAAGAAGCATTGGTCGATTCAATGCCCTTATTTCAAGCACAAGACTTAAATGTAAATGTAAATTAGTGGCATCAACCACACATACATATATATCAGGTAGAACCTCACCCTCAAGCTCACCTAAGCATACAGCCCTTGTTACCTCTTCATCTAGACTCGTAGGCTTTAAGCTGTATGTGCCGGGCAAATCTAAAACTCGAACTGATTCACCAGAAGGTAGTTTAAAAAAACCTTCTTTCCGCTCAACAGTAACACCAGCATAATTAGCTACTTTTTGACGAGTACCTGTTAAAGTATTAAAGAGAGATGTTTTCCCACAATTTGGGTTACCAATAAGTGCAATATTTTTACTGTTCATTTGAAACAATCTCTACAAAAATTCGTTCAGCTTCATTCTTTCTTAACGCAAATCGAGAAGTTTCAATTTGAACCAATACTGGATCACCACCGAAAAGTCCCTTAGCTAGAACTTGTAAAGTTTCACCAATTCTGAAACCTAACAATTCAAGTCGTTCGAGAACTGGATCATTTTTATCTAAATATTGGTTACCTTTTTTTAGGTCAACAATTTTGACAAATTCGTTTGGTTTAACTTGGAATAAATTCATTTTTAATACTCTTATTTCAATGCCAAAATTTTTCGAGCACCGTTAAGTACGAAAAGTGAAACAATTATTCCTATAACAAGATCTGGATATGCGGAACCTGTCAAAGCAACTAGTATCCCTGCACAAATCACACCAAAATTGACTATGATATCATTGGATAAAAAGACCCAACTAGCCTTCATGTGTGCACCATCATTTTTTTGATGAGACATTAGGTATATACAATAAAAATTGGCAATTAGCGCTAAAGCAGCAATTCCAATCATCAAGAAAGACTCTGGCTCACTACCATAAATGAACCGACGCACAACATCTACAATTACAGAAGTAGCGAGAATTAACTGTAACCAGCCTGAAAGATGCGCTGCTTTTAATTGTTTTTTTACACTTTTACCAACAACAAACAGTGCTATACCAAACACTGTGGCATCAGCAAGCATATCCAATGAGTCAGCAATCAAGCCTGTAGAGGCAGCTACCAAACCACTGATAAACTCTATAAAGAATAATAGGAGATTAATCGCTAAAAGAATTTTTAAAACTTTTGCTTGTTCAGACGTATCTGCTTTTTCAGGCATTTCACCCACAGAGGCAGCGGTACTTTCAAGTTTGGCTCCAAAACCAAGTGCTTCAAGTTTGCTAGTAATTTCATTAAGACCATCATTATGAAAAACTTTTAATTTCCGATTAGGTAAATCAAATATTAGTCCTTTGACCTCACTCACTGGAGACAATGCCATACGAACCATTTGCTCCTCAGCAGAGCAATCCATTTTCGGAATCAGAAACGTACTGATTTCTTTTGCATGCTCTTTATTTACATAGGCTTCAGTTTTATTTAATTTAGCGCCAAACCCAAGAGCTTCAAGTTTTGCAGTGATTTCATTACTTTCACCATTATGCATAACTTTTAGGTTTCGATTCGGCAAATCAAAAACTAGCCTCTTAACATTTACCAAAGAAGATAAAGTCATCCGAACCATTTGTTCCTCTGCGGAACAATCCATTTTAGGGATTTTATAGTCACTGATGAAAGTCGCTACACCCTCATTATCACTGATTATCTCAGGTGAACTTATTGAATCTGGGGTGCAACATGAGTTTGACTGCGTAGAACATGGCTGAGTACTAGCACAAGAATCTTTTTCATCTGGCTTAGATTGTTGTGGTACTTCATTACCACAACAAGAGCTTTTACTTTCTTCAGCAGTTAAATCTTTACTGTTACCAGAATTTGTTTCTGATTCATTTTGATTTTGCTTAGTGTCTTCACAAGAACTTTCTTTATTACAACCGCAACCACTCATTGATGTGCCCATAGTCATATCTTTACTTATTGCATATTAAAATCTCTATAGCTACTATAGAGTCAAGTTGGATTTTGAGTATTTCTAATGTTTATGAAGATAGGAGAGCTCTCTGAGAAAACGTCGTGCTCAGTACTGACAATACGGTTTTATGAAAAAGAAGGTTTAATCCCGCAACCTGATCGAACTCAAGGTAACTATAGACTATATACTGAAGATTACATTGATCGGTTGAAATTCATTGTAAATTGTCGTTCTTTGAATATGAACTTAATTGAAATCAAAAAATTACTAAATTATAAGGATCTGCCTAATCTAAATTGTTCTGATGTGAATGAGCTTATCGATTCACATATTAACGATGTAGAGGAAAATATTCGGAATCAGCAGAAACTCATACAGCAGCTATTAGAAATAAGAAAGACTTGTGATGGGTTATGTACAGTGGACAAATGTGGTGTACTGAAGAAGTTAGCCTGAATAAAAAGTTAGTGATCACATTTGTTTCTCAAACTTACTGATACGTATATTGGCTTATTTAATATTATTGCTAAATTCTTAATCTAAAATGAATTGTTTACAGCAGTTTTTCAAATTTAACTAGCTTATTTAATGGATTGTATTTTGCAGACCATCATATATGAAGTTGCATATATATGCTAATTCATATATAAAGATATTAATATATTAGAGGTCCCAGTTTCATGACAACTTCATTAGATGTAAAGATTTATCACAATCCTGCTTGTGGCACCTCTCGGAATACTTTGGCTTTGATTCGCAATACAGGAATTGAACCAACCGTTATTGAATATCTCATTACACCACCTAGTCATGACGAATTAGTTAAATTGATTCAGGATGCAAACTTAACAGTAAGAGAGGCTATTCGTCAGAATGTAGATCCTTATCGGGATTTACAGCTTGATCGTAGTGATTTGAGTGATGAACAACTACTCAGTTTTATGCTTGAACATCCTATTTTGATTAATCGACCATTTGTTGTTACTGAATTAGGTACTCGCTTAAGTCGTCCTTCAGAAGTTGTCTTGGATATTCTGCCATTACCACAAAAAGGTGCTTTCACTAAAGAAGATGGTGAACAAGTGATCGACGAAAATGGTCAGAGAGTAAATTAAAAAATTTAGTTCTTGTATGTGATTATCTGCATATCCAAATTTATAGGTAGCAAAGATGGATCAAGTTAATTTTTTTAAATGCTTATCAGATGAAACCCGTCTCAATATTGTCACTTTAATTGCTGAGAATAAAGAACTCTGTGTTTGTGATCTGACAGAAAAGCTACAACTGAGTCAACCAAAGATTTCTAGGCATTTAGCTTTATTACGCTCTTCTGGTCTCTTACAAGACAGACGACAAAGCCAATGGGTGTACTACAGCATTAATCAACAACTTCCAGCATGGTGTTTTGAAATTCTAGATACTTTAAAAAAAACATCATCTAGTCAAGTTGTAAGCAATACCAACACGCTTTCTATAAATAGTTATTGTGAGTAATAGATTATGAAATTCCTTTTTTTGTGTACTGGAAATAGTTGTCGTAGCATTTTGTCTGAAGTGCTTTTTAACAGTCGTGCTCCTCATGACTGGAAAGCATACAGTGCAGGTAGTAAGCCATCAGGACAGGTGCATCCATTGACTATTGAAACTTTGGAAAACCTTGGTCTTTCAACAGAAGGTTTATGGAGTAAAACCATTGATGACTGTGAGCAATATAAACCTGATGTAGTGATTACTGTGTGTGATTCAGCAGCTCAAGAAGCTTGTCCTCTTTATTTGGGGGGAGCGATCAAGGCACATTGGGGCTTGGCTGATCCATCACATTTAGACTTGCCTAAAGAGGAAAAATTAAAAGCTTTCCAAGTGACAGTAGACCATATCAACCGTCGTTTAGATGCTTTATTTGCACTTGATACAGCAAATATGTCTCGTCCTGAATTAATTGCTGCAATCAATCACATATCAGATATTGAATGAGAAAATCATGGCTCAACAAAGACTGTCATTTTTAGATCGTAACCTGACGCTATGGATTTTCATTGCGATGGGGTTGGGGATTGCGATAGGTGTCTTCTTACCTCAAGCTTCCGTTACTTTAGACAAAATGAGTGTGGATTCTGTCAATATTCCAATTGCGATTGGTTTGATTCTGATGATGTATCCACCGTTAGCCAAAGTGGACTATGCAGCTCTACCACAAGTATTTAAAGACAAAAGAACATTAACTTTGTCTTTAGTACAGAACTGGATTATTGCTCCTGTATTAATGTTTGCATTAGCAATTATTTTTTTGCATAGCTATCCAGAGTATATGACTGGACTAATCCTGATCGGATTAGCTCGTTGTATTGCAATGGTTTTAGTTTGGAATGGTTTAGCCTGCGGCGATAACCAATATGTAGCAGCATTGGTTGCATTCAATAGTATCTTTCAGATTTTGTTCTTTAGTACTTATGCTTGGTTATTTCTTACCTTCTTACCACCTTATTTTGGTATTGCTGGGCAAGTAATCAATGTGGATTTTTGGACGATTACCCACGCGGTATTAATTTACTTGGGTATTCCTTTTTTTCTTGGTTTCTTGACCCGTTTGATCTTAGTCAACGCCAAAGGCTTAGAGTGGTACCAAAATGTCTTTTTACCGAAGATCAGTCCATTAAGTCTATTGGCATTACTGTTTACTATTGTTGCTATGTTTAGTCTCAAAGGTGGAGATGTAGTGAGTCTGCCTTTGGATGTAATTCGAATTGCGATTCCATTAACAATTTACTTTATCGTAATGTTCTTCATTAGTTTCTTTATGAGTAAGTGGATGGGTAATGACTACCCAAAAACTACAGCAATTTCATTTACTGCTGCGGGTAATAATTTTGAGTTAGCACTGGCTGTAGCCATTGCAACCTTTGGTTTAGCATCGCCTGTGGCATTTACTACAGTCATTGGGCCATTAGTTGAAGTACCAGTTTTGATTGCTTTGGTCAGTGTCTCTTTATGGCTAAGAAAAAAGTATTTTGAATCGGTGTAAATCTATGAATCTCCCAAATGTTGATATGAATCTTCTTGATCGACCTACTTTAGAGAAAGTTCAAGCTAAAGCACTGGATCATGCACCACGCATCTTATTGTTATATGGCTCGAATCGTGAACGTTCTTATAGTCGTTTAGCGGTGATGGAAGCAGGACGAATCTTGGAGGAGTTTGGTGCTGAGGTGAAAATCTTTCATCCGAAAGGATTGCCTTTGCCAGAAGATGCCGATACTGAACATCCAAAAGTAAAAGAATTGCATGAACTTTTGGCTTGGTCAGAGGGTATGGTTTGGTGTTCACCTGAGCGTCATGGTTCTATGAGTTCTATTTTTAAATCCCAAATCGACTGGATTCCTTTGGCTGGTGGTGCAATACGTGCGACGCAAGGTAAAACTTTAGCACTTATGCAAGTTAGTGGTGGTTCACAATCTTTTAATAGCGTTAACCAGATGCGTATTTTGGGGCGCTGGATGCGGATGATTACAATCCCGAATCAATCTTCAATTCCTAAAGCCTTTTTAGAGTTTGAAGAAGATGGACGTATGAAAGCATCTTCTTATTACGATCGTATAGTAGATGTGATGGAAGAACTCTATAAGTTTACATTACTTACGCGTGGACAAAGCCTGTATCTAACTGATCGATATTCTGAGCGTAAAGAATCTGCTGAAGAATTATCTAAACGTGTTAACCAGCGTAGTCTGTAACACATTGGAGAGAACTAAATGCAAAGTAGACATTCACGTCTGATAATTCTCGGTTCTGGCCCTGCGGGCTATAGTGCAGCTGTCTATGCAGCGCGTGCAAACCTTAAACCTACTTTAATTGCGGGTTTACAACTAGGTGGGCAACTTACAACAACAACCGAAGTTGACAACTGGCCGGGCGATCCTGAAGGTTTAACTGGTCCTGCATTAATGGATCGTATGCAAGCACATGCTGAACGCTTTGGTACAGAACTCGTCTATGACCATATTAACGAAGTGGACTTAAACGTACGTCCTTTTGTTCTAAAAGGTGATATGGAAGAGTACACATGTGATGCTTTGATTATTGCAACTGGTGCTACAGCTCAATATCTTGGCCTAGAGTCTGAACAAAACTTTATGGGACAAGGCGTAAGCGCATGTGCAACATGTGATGGTTTCTTCTACAAAAACCAAAAAGTAATGGTTGTAGGTGGTGGTAACACTGCTGTTGAAGAAGCGCTTTATTTATCAAATATTGCTTCACATGTAACGCTAGTACACCGCCGTGATAGCTTACGTTCTGAAAAGATTTTGCAAGATCATTTATTTGCTAAAGAAAAAGAAGGCAAAATCAGCATTATCTGGAATCACGAAGTTGAAGAAGTATTGGGTGACAATACTGGTGTAACAAGTGTTCGCCTTAAATCAACTCAAGATGAGTCTAAGCAAGACGTAGAGGTTCATGGTCTATTCGTTGCAATTGGCCACAAACCAAATACTGGAATGTTTGATGGTCAATTAAACTTACGTGATGGCTATATCCAAGTACAAAGCGGTACTTCTGGTAATGCAACAGCAACTTCTGTAGCTGGTGTTTTTGCTGCTGGTGACGTCGCTGACAGCATTTATCGTCAAGCGATTACTTCAGCTGGGTCAGGCTGTATGGCTGCTCTAGATGCTGAAAAATATCTAGATCAATTGAACGATTGAAAAGCTAATTCAATCACTTGAAAGTTTTAAGAAATAAGCCCAGTCTGTTAAACAGGCTGGGCTTTTGATTTTGTTTATGACAATAAAGAAGAGGGAGAGATAATTTGTCTCAATTACAAGCTGAAGTAGATGTAGTCATTATTGGTGGTGGACAAGCAGCTCTTGCTACAGCCTATTTTTTAAAACGTAAGAAAATTCCATTTGTGATTTTAGATGACCAAAATCAGGCAGGTGGTGCATGGTTACATGCTTGGGAGTCTTTACGTCTTTTTTCTCCAAATACTTGGAGTTCGTTGTCGGGCTGGATGATGCCAAAAACTGAACAAACTTATCCAACGCGGAATGAGGTGATTCAATACTTATCTGCATACGAACAACGCTATCAATTTCCTGTCATTCGACCTATACATGTTGATCATATTGAGAAAAAAAATGACTGCTTAGATGTATATGCGGGTGATAAATATTGGCGAGCAAAGGCCGTTGTCAGTGCTACAGGTACATGGAGTCAGCCTTATATTCCACATTACGAAGGATTAGAAAGATTTAAAGGAATACAAACCCATTCAGCACATTATGTTAATCCAGAACCTTTTATTAATAAAAAGGTTCTAGTGATAGGAGGAGGTAACTCTGGTGCTCAAATTCTTGCTGAAGTTTCAGAAGTTGCAGACACTATTTGGATCACAGTAAATCCTCCTCAATTTTTATCGGATGATGTTGATGGGCGTGTTTTATTCCTTCGAGCAACAGAACGTTTGAAGGCACAACAGGAGGGACGAATAGTTGATCAACCCATTGGTGGTCTAGGGGATATTGTCATGATTGATAGTGTCAAAGATGCACGTGAACGTGGGGTATTACATAGCAGAGAACCCTTTAAAGCATTTAAAGAATATTCGGTTGTTTGGGAGGATGGTTCAACACAATTGGTTGATGCTGTGATTTGGTGTACAGGCTTCAAAGCATCCCTAAATCACTTAAGGAGTCTAGGAGTGATAGAACCTAATCAGACTGTTGCTGTCAATGATGGGCGTTCAATAAAAATAAACAACCTTTGGCTAGTTGGTTATGGTGAATGGACAGGCATGGCATCGGCAACATTAATTGGGGTTTCTAGAACAGCCAAAGCAGTAGTCGATGAAATAGCTGTTTACTTAGCTATAGATTAAATAGTTGAAGGGGGAGATAAATTACTTACTCCCCAGAAAACATCTCATTTACTCATTGTTAAATACCTAATCGACGAAAACTAGATTATCAAAGGTTTGAGTTCTGTTAGGTGGGAGGGCTTGAAGGTAATTGGTATCCAAAATTTATAAATCGAAATTTTCATACCAGCTAGCCCAACTGTTTAGCTTTTTACCTGCATACTCCACAGTACCTTCAGCCCACTTAATATCATGCTTATCTCTCAGGAGCTGCCCAACGAATGATGCAGTTAATTTTTTAGTTCCTGAATACAGTTTCTTTATTAATATGGTTTCTTGGATACTTAACTCATTTGAAATCGCATCGTAAAGATAAGATTCGATATCTTCAACCTCTCTAATTTTATTATCATCATCAACTAAATTATATCTCTTGAAAATTTCCACAGCTTTGGCATTACTACTACCATTTTTGTATTCAGAAATTTTCTTACCCTTAAGTTCATTATAAATATTTATAGTTAATTGAGGACTATTTCTTGGTATGAAAAAAGAAGATTGCTGGCGTCTAACGTTACTGACAGATGTTTTTACAGAACCTATATCTTTATAAAACCATGTGTATGTTTCAATTGACCGAGATAAAAAGCCTGTAATTTCTAGCCATTTACACATTCTGATAGCATAGTATCTCCATGTTTTATCTGCATAATCATTGTTAGAGTAGATACTTTTCATTAAGTCTATAAAGAAAGCCAAAGTAATATTTGTGCCATTAGGTAAGTCCTTTAAACTTAAAGTAATAATATGTTTTTTAAATTTTTCTCTCATTAATGAGAGAATACTTTCCATGGAATTCCCTGTAGCTAAGATTTCCTCTGACAATGAATATTGGCTATTCTCCCTTACCGCAATGCCAAATGTCAGTAAGTCTGTACCAATATTTTGAATAGTACCATCAGATAAATTCGTTTTAATTTCCAATTCGGGAATGGAAATTGGAGTGCCTGTTAAATGTTGCGCTACATTCCAGATTGCTAGAAAATCATTTGATGGTAAATAGCGAAGAGAAATAATAGGAATACTCTCTGTTAATATATATTCTCTAAAAATATCCCAATAAATATTTAATCTAATACCACTTTTAATGATTAGTCGTTTATGAAGCAGGTTTGTGACTACATCTTCTCCACATGTATCAATTGTATCAACAAGATCAACAGGTGCTCTTTGAGCAATAAATTTTAAAGCTCTAACTTCATTAGGATTTAACTCTTCTAAATCGCTAGCAAAAAGACTTGAGATATCTAATTTATTCTCTAAAAGCTCCTCTTGTTTTTGGCCTGACAATATTTTTTCATGTAAATGAATGCATAGTTTCTTTAACAACCATGGATAACCCTGACTACTTACAATTAAGTTATGTCTTAAGTCGCTATGAACTTTTTCTCCAATTGCTTCCTCAAACTTATTTATGACAGCATTAGATTCTCTAACAGAAAATGGATTTAATTTTCTTACAATTCGATAATCTGACAAACGATGCCAGAAGAAATAAGCAGGATGTTCCGAGTGGGTTGTACTATCAGTCTTCCATGCAAAACCTATGCATAAATTTGTTTTTAAACTAGCGGCATCTAATAGAATGTTCGTTGCATTATTAAATAGTTCGAATAGCTCTGGTTTGCTAAACAATTCTTCAAATTGGTCAAAAACTAATACTACTAATTGCTTTGATCTTTCAAGGCTATTCAAGTATTTAGCTATAGATTCAGACTCTAAAGGATGGTTTACGTTAGTTATTTGTAATTTAATAGTTGGATCACCAAAACCTTTTATTTGGGCCTCTTGTAAAGTTTTTAACAATGCGGAGTAAATATATTCTGGTGATTTAGCCGCACGAACATCAATAGCGTAAAGAAATAATTTTTGTTTTTGATGACGATTTTTAGCTTTTTCAGAAAGAGTAATAATCAAAGAACTCTTGCCTAATCCAGAATTACCAGTAATAGCAAAAATCCTAGTATTTATTTCATTTGCTCTAATCTTCTTAAAAAAATCAAAAATCTCTTGAATATCCTTAGTTCTTCCTACGAAATCCTGTGGACGTGCAGGTCGATAGTCATTCCAATCTTCGCCTCTTTGAACTTCTACAACTTCAATTTGAGAGTCAAACAAAGGTTTCATCTCTTTTTTTGTATTTATAATTTTAGAAAAATCTAACTTAGAAAGACTACTATCTGTAGAGGCAATGTTATCTAGTAGTTCTTGATCTTCAACTAAGACGCCTGTTTTTGCATAATAACATACAGCATTTGTTGGAATGCCTGCACTTAATATTGTACTTACCCAAAAATTTCCAAAAGTTGTAATTAATAAAAACCATTCACCAATGCTGTTTATATCAAGGTGTTGTTCGAGATGTTCACGAGGTATTGAGCTAATAATTTTAGATGCTTGTAGTGATTCAATAATATCTGTTGATGAATAGACTACTATACGATCACCAAGTGGTCGACTAGGTAGCTCCTCACAAAATCCTTTCGCATCTTTACTAAATTCTGAAGTACCTATTAACCAGCCTTCACTATAGTTCTCAAATACAACTGTACCAAATAATTGTCTTATGATTGGGGCATCAATTTTTTTATCTCTATATGCTTTACACTCAACATAAATTTTTTTCCCAGAAACTTTATGTTCACATAATAAATCTAATTCACTGCCAGTCTTTCGCACTTCCTCTGTCACTAGATAATTTTGTGCTTCAAGCATTTTTTTACACAGTTTTTCTAGTAAATCACCCTTTTCTTTAGTTGTAGCGGAGTTAGGAGTACAAATTTCAATATTCATTAGAAATACTCAAGATTTAATTATTTTCTGCTGTCATAACCTTATCAAAACTTTTACTACTCTTAAATACTTTAAAATTAATAAATTTCTTATTAGGTTATGGTTAGATTATGAGATATATAAAAAGTTTATTATCTAAGTAATTTTATTAAATTTTTTAAAAAACAAAAGGTTGTATGTTTTTTTGTTTTTGCACTGTGGCTACTTCGAGGTGTGTTGGTATCTAATATATTGTAGTAGGATTGCTTGGTCCTTAAATCTAATATTAGTCTTAAAGATTTACTCTTATATAGATATGCGATGACATAGGTTTAGCGAGTATTCGTAGGAATCTTCACTCGTTTCAGAGATAGATAGTTATAATTGAATCAAATAGTTTTTTAGTTAAGTTGAAATTTACACCTAATTTACACCATGAAATCCTAAAAATTGTTTAAGATTATGATAATTTAAAAAATATTTTAATTGTGTGTCCAATCCATCATAGGGGCTACTGAAATACGAGGTGGTAACGATTGAAGTGATTGCATAACCGATAGACCCAAAAGTCGCTAAATTAAAGAAAGGGCAGCATTATACGGGGTTTAGCTCTGAATCGACAGTGGCATTTAACTGCGTAATTTATAACCGCCCTTATATTAAATATAGAAAGATGATTTTTAACAAATTACCTTTAGCTAAACCATTTGCTTTTTTGTAAGAAAGCATCAAATAAATTTAGTATTTAATTTAAGACAAAGTCACTGTTAAGCTGTTCAGGCCATTTAAATTGAATGTGATTAAAACTGTTATGAACTCAGCCATTTATATAAGTAACTATAATTTTTTACATAAATTTATATACTCTATAACTAATTTCAAGCCTTTAGAAGTTTGTTCATAAATTAATTAACATATATAGTTTAATTGTTTTTACCTTAAAAATTAATTATTTATTAAAAAAATGTAAAGTAATGATCACTATGCGAAGCATAATTTTTAGTATTTGTGTAATATAAAGACCGTTATGTATACTTTTTTAATTTAGATTTAAGAATTAAATGATTGAGATCGAATTACAGCGTGGGAAATTATATTTACAACCTGATAAAAATAGCTGTTGGCAATGGCAGGATTTGTTGGGCTTTGCTGAACGGGTAAACCCAAAGCGGGCCTTTCTTTTTGTTTCTAAAGTACTAGGTCGGCATATTCCAGTCAGTCCTGATGTAATGCGTCATGCTTTTACTGATTTGGCTGAGCTGGTTCCAGATGACTTGCCTGAACCCATTATTGTGATTGGGATGGCTGAAACAGCAGTTGGTTTAGGGGCGGGAGTACATCAAGTTTTACAAAAGCGCTATCCCAATGCAATTTATGTAACGACGACACGCCATCCAGTTAAAGATGTGCCTTTGCTGGCCCGTTTTCTGGAAGAGCATAGCCATGCGCAGGATCAATTATTGTATGGATCACCTGATGCAGATATCCAAAAGAAGATTTTGGCCAGTAAAAGTATTGTTTTGGTAGATGATGAGGCATCTACAGGGAAAACCTTTATTAATCTTGTGTCAGCTCTTCGGGCCGCTGGTTTAGATCAGCTCTCACATATTGTTACGGCGACGCTTGCAGACTGGTCATCAGGAATTCATATTGCGGGATTAAATTGTCAATGTATTGCTTTGATGAAGGGTAAATGGAAATGGCAAGATGCAGAAAATTCTCCTCCTATTACTATGCCAAAAGTCGACACTGTGGCATTTGGAGAATTTAATACCTTACCGGAACCTACTTGGGGGCGTGTACCGGTTTATGATACCTCTGCCTATATTCGTTTAAAAACTAAACCCGCAGAGCGAATTTTAGTTTTAGGAAGTGGTGAATATGTTTGGTCTTCTTTTTTATTGGCAGAAGATTTGCAAAGACAAGGTGCTGAAGTGAAATTTAGTGCCATTACCCGCTCACCTATTGCCATAGGGCACGCGATCCAGTCTGCTTTAGCTTTTCCAGATAACTATGGATTAGGTATTCAAAATTTTGTTTACAATATCAACCCTTTAGAATATGACCGTGTCCTGATTACTGTGGAAACTTCTGCTGACTCGGTCGCAACGAGCTTATTAGAGGCAATTCCAAATGCTGAAGTCATCAGTGCAGTAGAGTTTCCACATCAAACTGTGAATTTGTATGGTGCAAATGAATAACTTTTTATCTGGTGCGCCTAATATGTTGACGCCTTTAATGCTAGTCGATCTGGATGATACTTTATTTCAGACCCATCGTCGTATCACTCCTCAAGCTGACTTTAAGATGGTGACAACGGATAAGCAAGGACAACCCCTGGCATACATGAACCCGATTCAACAGCATTTTGTACAATGGTTGCTACATAATACGCATTTAATTCCAGTAACGGCAAGAAGCGCAGAAGCATTGTCCCGTGTACATTTACCTTTTGATTACGGTGCTGTGTGTTCACATGGCGGAACAGTATTAAATGCGGATTTCAGTGTGAATCGAGAATGGCATATACAAATGCAGTGTGCACTAGCACCTTATCAAAAAAAACAGCAGATCTTAATTGAGGTGCTACAGAAGCAAGCCCTTGAGTTTGGTTCTATTCGAACTTGGGTTGTTGATGAGCAGGGCTTGGGTTTATACGTGGTGGCTAAACAAAATACAGAAAATGATAATCCTTATGCACCGAATTTCTTACCACAACTCTTAAATACATTAAGTCCATCGCTTCTAGAAGATTTCTATTTTCATTTAAATGGCAATAATTTAGCGTTAATTCCAAAACCAGTCAGTAAAGCCAATGCTGCTCGTTTTTTATTGCAACGATTCGCATCTCAACAACGTCCAATTCTTGGTTTTGGCGATAGTTTATCGGATGTCGAGTTTTTGAACTTATGTCATTGGTGGGGAATGCCTAACCATAGTCAGTTAAATCGTTGGGTGACACATAATTTGACACAGCAATACAAAGAAGAAGGATATTATGGCGATTATCAGTAAAGACAGGGCAAGTGAATTAGTTTTAAAGCATGGGTTTAGTGGTAGTTATCAGAAAAAACAAGTTACTTTTCTATTAAAACGTACCTATATTGAGCCAATAGATACAATTAAAAAAGAGCGACTGATTCAATCTGGAGAAAAGCATTATTCGCAGATGATTAGTGTGGAAAGTGCACCAACAGAACGACATTTGCAATTATTTGAGCAAGCAATGCAACAAGGGCAGCAGCGCCTAGCAAAAGAAGTTCAGCAATTGGCACAGGCCTTGGTTAGTCATTTTACTGCACCAATCGTTTTAGTAAGTTTTGTGCGGGCAGGAGTACCTTTAGGTGTACTGCTTTATCATGCTATACGAGACTTGGGGTACGAATGTATACATTACGGTATTAGTATTATTCGAGATCGTGGCATCGATTTTGCCGCATTGGAAACTATTATTGCTAAACATGGACATGATTCGATTGTGTTTGTGGATGGTTGGACAGGTAAAGGTGCTATCCGTCAAGAATTACAGCGTAGTTTAAGTAATGATTCCCGTTTTAATGGGAAGCCTATACCATTAGTTGTGTTATCAGATATTGCAGGTTGTGCATGGCTGGCCGCTAGTGGAGAGGATTGGCTGATTCCATCGGGTATTTTAGGCTCTACAGTTTCTGGATTAATTTCCCGAAGTATCTGTGAGGGTGAGGTCTTGAGTGCCAAAGAGCTTAACGCTAATAATATCGATCAATGGCATAGTTGTATTGAGTATCCTCATTTAAAAGAATTTGATACGTCTCAGCAATTTATTGAGCAAATCAACCAGCTCCGAAGGTCATTAAAATCCCAAAGTAATGCTGTCTGGACAGAAGCATATCAACAAGTGCAGCAAACCCAAAGCCAGCATGTAATACGAGAACTGGCAAAAAAATATAATATTCAAAATATTAACCGTATAAAACCAAGTATTGCTGAAGCAACCCGAGCTATTTTAAGACGTGTACCTGAACTGGTTTTACTGCGTGATGCAGATGATCCAGATACTGCTTTACTACGCCATTTGACTTGTATCACAAAAACACCTGTGCAAATTGTAGGTGATCAAATCGCTCCCTATAAAGCGATCACATTAATTCAAAATTTGGGAAAAGGTTAGCTTCATGTTGTCTGCATTATCTCTAGGAGCAACTTTATATATGCCAGCTACTCGTCCAGATTTGTGGCAAGTGGTAAATGGTGAAAAATATCCTGAGCTCCGCTCTTTAGTAATTTGTTTAGAAGATGCAGTTGCTGGGCATGAAATTGAATTTGCCAAGAAAAATCTCAAATTATTATTACAGCAAATTCAACAGCGGCAACATAGGGCACAACATCCTAAGATTTTCATTCGCCCTCGTCATATCATGATGGCTGCTGAGTTGGCGGAATGGTCAGAAATTCGTGCCTTAGATGGAATGGTATTGCCAAAGTTTGGTTTGACTAATTTTAAGCAGTGGGTGGAGGTACTTCCACCAGAACTTGCTTATATGCCTACCCTTGAGACAGCAGAGTGTTTTGATGTTGGACAAATGAAAGAGTTGAGAGAAGCCCTGCCTGAATTTCACAAAATTATTGTTCTTAGAATTGGGGGGAATGACTTACTAAATTGCTTGGCCTTGCGTCGTCCAAATGATATCACCTTATATCAAACCCCAGTAGGTACATTAATTGCGAATCTAGCCGGTCAATTTTTACCTCATGGTTTTGCATTAAGTGCGCCAGTTTGTGAGCATTTTAGTCAAGTGAAATTATTGCAAGATGAGTTGTATTTAGATTTACAGCATGGCTTATCAGGCAAAACAGTGATCCATCCAGCTCAAATTTCAATTGTTCATCAAGCGTATCAGGTTAATGAAATTGAACTAAAGCAGGCCCAAGATATTTTATTAGATACAGGTAAAGCCGTATTCGCATGTCATGGAAGTATGTTGGAGCCAGCTACACATCGTCGTTGGGCAGAAAGAATTCTGGAAAGATCAAGAATATTTGGGTTAAAAATATAAAATTAAAATGGGAGAGAATTCAATGCAACAACTCATTACGGGCGCCAATCTGGTCTTAAGCTCTGCACAATTTCATTTGAAAGTTAAAACCACCTTGCCAACGAATATTGGTCTAGATGTAACCGCTTATCTATTAAACTCTCAAGGTAAAGTGCGTGGTGATGCTGATATGGTTTTTTATGGCCAAAAGCAGACACCAAATTGTAGTGTTGAGTTAATTGAAACGACCTACAAAGTGCCTTATTTAGCACAATTTAATATTAATACACAAAAGTTGGATGTTGATATTCACAAAATCGCTATGTGTGCGACGGTTGATGGTGAAGGTGTACTAAATACCATTCAGGATATTCAAATAGAATTATGGGAAAATGGGCAGCTCACTGCTACTGCAACTGTAAAGAGTGCCGAAAAAACAGAAAAGGCACTGATTTTGGCGGAAGTTTATCGCCATAAAGATCAATGGAAATTACGTTTTGTAAATCAGGGTTTTAATGGGGGCTTAAAGCCTTTATCTGAATATTTTGGTGTCGAAATTAGTGATCAACCTTCTGCACCTATACCACCTACTCCTGTAACGCAGCCGAAAATTAATTTAAGTAAAATTACTTTAGATAAACGTAATAGTCAGATTAATTTAAAAAAACAGGCACAAGGGTTTGGAGAGATCAAAATTAATCTGAATTGGAATCAGAGTTCTCAGCAGACACAACCAGGTGGTTTCTTTAAAAAGCTTCTTAATCAGAATCAGGGAATTGATCTCGATTTGGGATGCCTTTTTGAAATGCAAGATGGTACTAAATCGGTTGTTCAGGCATTAGGAAAGAGATTTGGTAGTTTTAACGATTTTCCATATATCCAGCTTTCTGCAGATGACCGTACTGGCGCATTAAAAGAGGGTGAATGGCTTCGAATTAATGGACAGAATTGGCAACAAATTCGTCGAGTGGTCTTATTTGCTTTCATTTATGAAGGTGTACCCAATTGGGCTGAGACAGATGCAGTAGTGACGATTTATGTTCCCGATCAGCCACCAATTGAGATTCGTTTGACTGAAGGACAGCCTTTAGGTATGTGCGGTATTGTTGAGTTAGTGAATCAGAGCGGTAGTATTCAAGTCCAACGCCATGTGCGTTATGTACCAGGTCATCGAGAGCTAGATCAAGCGTTTAGTTTCGGTTTACGTTGGGTTGCAGGTAGCAAATAACATTTAAATTAAAGATAAAACAGAAAGACTTACTTATATACGAATCATTGAGATTGTGAACTGTCGATTGTTAAGACGAGGAGAAAATACAAAATGGCAATTAGTTTAAATAAAGGTGGAAATTTATCCTTAAGTAAAACAGACCCTAATTTGGTCCGCGTCTTAATTGGATTAGGGTGGGATGAGCGAGCGACGGATGGGGCTGCATTTGATTTAGATGCGAGTGCCTTCTTATTAACAGCTACAGGTAAGGTCCGTGGAGATCACGATTTTATTTTTTATAATCAACTTAAATCACAGGATGGTTCGGTAGAGCATACAGGGGATAACCGTTCGGGTCAGGGCGATGGTGATGATGAAACTATATTGGTTAACCTTTCAAAAGTTGCTCCTGAAGTTGAAAAAATCGCAATTACAGTAACCATTCACGATGCTCAGACAAGAGGCCAAAACTTTGGGCAGATTGCAAATGCATTTATTCGAGTAGTAAACCAAGATACAAATGTAGAAGTCGTACGTTTCGATTTGGCCGAGGACTATTCTACCGAAACGGCCATGGTGTTCGGAGAAGTGTATCGCCATAATGGGGAATGGAAATTTAGAGCAGTCGGTCAAGGTTACGCTGGGGGATTGGCTGCAATGTGTCAACAGTATGGTATTCAGGTTGGATGAAATTATCATTTCAACAAATGAATGATGAGCACTTTTAAATTTTTAATAAAAGGAAAAAAATGAAACATTTTCGTTTCTCAATTTTTTTTACCGTGATTTGTTTAGGATTATCGGCATGGTGGGGGTTAACTCATGGAACAAATGCTGGTTTCTCTATGATGCTTAAAGCATTGTTGATTACAAGTGTATTGGCGGTAATGGAGGTCTCTTTATCTTTTGATAATGCTGTGGTGAATGCTTCAGTATTAAGAAACTGGGATGAGTTCTGGAAAAAGATTTTCCTTACAGTGGGAATTTTGGTTGCCGTATTTGGTATGCGTTTAGTCTTCCCTTTATTAATCGTTGGCGTAACTGCTGATATGGGAATGATCGAAGTTGCCAAATTGGCACTAAATGATCCCAAAGCGTATTCAGAAAAACTACTCGCCCATCATGCTGAAATTTCAGCTTTTGGTGGTATGTTCTTGCTATTGGTATTTTTAAATTTTTTATTTGATGATGGCAAAGATACGCATTGGTTCCACTGGTTAGAGGTACATCTTTCGAATTTGGCTAATATCCCGGCAATGTCAGTATTTGTATCCTTAATTGCTCTACTTGTTATGTCCGCATTTGTTCCTTTAGAACAGAAATTAATTGTGATTGTAGCTGGTATTTGGGGCATCGTGGTATACATTGGGGTTCAGGTCATTGGTCATTTGCTCGAAAGCAGTGGCGATGAATCTGATGAAGAGCAGGAATCTAGCAAGTCAGGTAATCTTGTTAAGGCCGGTATTGGCGGCTTTCTTTATTTGGAAGTTTTAGATGCCTCATTTAGTTTTGATGGTGTTATTGGTGCCTTTGCGATCACAAATGATGTTGTAATTATTATGTTGGGGTTAGCAATTGGTGCAATGTTTGTCCGTTCTATGACTATTTATTTAGTTGAAAAAGGTACTTTAGAAGCCTTTATTTATTTAGAACATGGGGCGCATTACGCAATCGGAGCTTTGGCTGCAATTATGTTGTACACTGGAACAGGTGGGCATGTTCCTGAGGTCATAACAGGCTTAATTGGAATAGCGTTCATCACATGGGCTGTATTATCTTCGATTGCTTATAGTAAAAATCAGACACAAGCTTAATAAAAATTAATGGATATATCATTTATTATGATCTCCATTATTCTAATCAAATAAATAATGAGTTTAAATTTAATAAGGAGTAACTCACATGGCAATTAGTTTAACTAAAGGCGGTAACGTTAGTTTAACAAAAGAAGCACCAGGCATTACCAAAACAACTGTGGGCTTAGGCTGGAACCCACGCGTGACGGATGGAACTGCTTTTGACCTTGATGCTATTGCATTTTTAGTTAATGAAAACGGTAAGGTTCGTGCAGATAATGATTTTATTTTCTTTAATAACCTAAAATCATCTGATGGTTCAGTAGTTCACAATGGTGATAACCGTACAGGTGAGGGTGACGGTGATGATGAGACATTAAGTGTGGACTTGAGCAAGGTTCCTGCTGATGTTTCAAAAGTAATCTTTGCTGTAACGATTTATGATGGACAAGCTCGTAACCAAAACTTTGGTCAAGTTGCTAATGCTTATATTCGCGTAACTAATGATGCGGGTGGTAGTGAGATCGCACGTTATGACTTATCTGAAGACAGTAGCACGGAAACGGCTATGATCTTCGGCGAACTTTACAAACATGGCAGTGAATGGAAATTCCGTGCAATTGGTCAAGGTTTTGCTGGTGGTTTAGGGCCTTTAGCAGCCTCTTATGGTGTTTCTGTTTAAGAGACATTTGAAAGATAGTGTTTAGGCACTATCTTTCTTTTTTATATTTATAAATGATAAAAATAGGTTATTTTTTATATGTTGAACCTAGTTCGCGGACAAAAAATAAAATTAAATGATATTTTACAGGGGCAACCCTCTTTTTATATCCAAATTCAATATCAAGCAGATTTTGAACTAGATATCGCTACTTTCGGGCTTGATTCACAGTATCGTTTAAGTGATGAGCGATATATGACATTTTATAATCAACCTGAAACGCCATGTCAGGCTGTAGGTTTGCTTGAAAATAATACTGAGTCTAGCTATTTCAAAGTTGGTCTTCAAAAACTTCCTTTGAGCATTCATCATTTAATTTTAACTGCTGCAATTGATGGTCATGCTGTCATGTCTAGTGTACAGAAAATAACTGTCAAAATAATGAATCTACAAAATCAGCTTATTGCTGAATTAGAACTCAATAGCCAGTTATTTGATCAAGAACGTGCCACTATGCTTATTGAAATCTATCGTAAAGATGGTGTGTGGCGTTTGGCTGCAATTGGACAAGGTTTTAATGAGGGGTTGGCTGCATTAATTCGCCATTTCGGAGGTGAAGTTGCAGATGAAAGCTTTGCACAGAAAGACTCTATAGTGCAACCATCAAGTGTTGATCTAAAGAAAAAACTTTCTCTGGAAAAAGCAGAAAAAACAGGGAATGCTTCAATTATTGATCTAACTAAAAAATCTCTGATTCAGCTAGAGAAAAAAAACTTGCTAGATTTAACAGCAAGAGTTGCACTCGTTCTTGATGCCTCTGGATCAATGGATTGGCAATATCGCCGTGGGGATGTGCAAAAAGTAGTTGATCGTTTGATGCCATTAGCAATCCATTTTGATGATAATGGAAGTTTTGAGTGCTGGGCATTTGCCGCAAAAACAACACAGCTCGATGATGTTGTTTTAACTAATGTTAATGATTTTATTAATACGACTCATCGAGGTTGGAAAAACTGGTCAGTTGGCGCACGGTATAATGAGGAAATACCAGCAATTGAAGCTGTGATTAATTATTTCCAAAAATTTAATGATCAAATTCCAACTTATGTTTTATTTATTTCTGATGGTGGAGTTGGAAGTCGTCGAGAAATGAAAAAAATATTATCTCAAGCTGCCAAGCTTCCCATTTTTTGGCAATTTGTTGGGATTGGCGGACGTGATTACGGGGCACTTGAAAAGTTGGATGAAATGTCAGGTCGTATTGTTGATAACTGTAATTTTTTTAGTTTAGACCGGATTGATAGCGTTTCGGATGAGCGCTTATATGAATTGTTACTGCAAGAATTTCCTGATTGGTTAAATGCGGCCAAACATCATCGAATTGTTAGAAATTAAAAAGGTCAATAAAAATGGCACACTTTAGTTTAGTAGGTTCACCAGAGCCATTCTTACATGTTGCAATGCGTCGCGGGGATCGAATTTATTGTGAAAGTAATGCAATGGTCATGATGGAAGATGGCCTTGAGTTAAAGGGAAAACTACAGGGTGGCTTAATGCAATCATTATTACGCCGTTTTGCTAATGATGAATCCTTATTTCAGCAGCATATCGAAGCTGTACGTGGAGATGGTGACTGTTTATTGTCTGCTTCACTAGATGGCGATATGCAAATTCTCGATGTAGGTGCTACTCAATATATATTGAGTGATGGTGCATTTGTTGCCGCCCATGATTCAGTCAATGTAAAAGCAAGATTAAATACTAGTCTTGGAGGGGCTTTTTTGGGGAATACAGGTGGTTTTCTTGTTATGGAAACCAGTGGTCAGGGACAAGTTGTAGTTTCTGGCTGTGGGACTTTATTTGAGTTAGAAGTAGAGCCGAATAAAGAGGTTGTTATTGATAATGGGCATGTAGTCTGTTGGGATTCACGTCTAAATTATCATTTATCTGTTTCAACTTCACAGAATAGTGGTTTCCTTGGCAATTTAGTCAATAGTGTAACGAGTGGTGAAGGCATGGTGTTGCGTTTTTCAGGTGCTGGTAAAGTCATTATTTGCTCAAGAAACCGAAATAATTTTTTACAGTGGTTGATGTCAAAGTTAAACCGTCAACAGTCTCATTAAAAAGTAAAAGTCATCGTTTTTATAGTCCTAATAGAGAGATCCATAATATGGCAATTAATTTAGAAAAAGGTCAAAAAATCAATTTGCAAAAAGCAGATGGTAGTAGTCTTCAACAAGTTTTCTTAGGTGTAGGTTGGGATGTAGTAAAAAGTAAAGGATTTTTTGGATTTGGAGGCAGTGGTAATATTGATCTTGATGCTTCGGTCATTTTATTTGATGAAAATAAAAAAATGCTTGATGTTGTCTACTTTGGGCAATTACAAAGTAAAGATGGAAGCATTCGTCATTCGGGAGACAATTTAACTGGTGAGGGAAGTGGGGATGATGAGATAATTCGTGTGAATCTTAATCAAATTCCTGCCCAAGTAAAATCTTTAGTATTTACTGTTAATAGTTTTCGCGGTCAGAGTTTTGAGAAAGTGGAAAATGCATTCTGTCGTTTGGTTGATCAATCAACTAATCAAGAAATTGCAAGTTATAAACTTTCTTCACAAGGTGCCCATACTGGCCTAATTATTGCAAAAATTTATCGCCATAATGATGTGTGGAAAATGCATGCAATTGGTGAAAACGTACATGGTCGTACCTTTCAAGATATCGTTCCTAATGTTTTACCTCATATTTAATTTTTTAGCTAATTAAGTAGTTTCTCCACCATTGTTCAAAGCAATGGTGGGTTTTATTAAAATGATTTTTAACAAATTACCTTATAGCTAAGCCATTTGCTTTTTTTGTAAGAAAGCATCAATCATGCTAAATAAAATACAAAATACAACGAGTCCAACACCTGCTAGGCAAGTCATGGTCCATCCACCACGATTCCATGCAAAAATCCCTAATGCCGAACCAGCTGCACCACCAATAAAATAAGTAGTCATATAAATAGCATTAATACGAGATTTGGCATCGGGACGTAAGCGGAAAATAATACTTTGGTTGCTGGTGTGGACAAGGGCAAGTGCCAATTGAATTAAAGCAAAACCAATAACATAAGCTGAAAGTAGAGTTTGTCCGAAATAGAAACAAATCCAGCTTACCAAAAATAGCCCGCAACCCATCCAGGTGAGTAAACGTGTGTAGCCTTGGTCGGCATATTTACCGATATAACGTGTTGATAACGCACCAAAGATACCAACTAAAGGTACCAGCCCAATAAATAGATCGGGTAAATGATGTGCCGAGGTCAGTAGTAACGCGATTGTTGAATACAAAATACTCACTGACGCAAAGGCGAATGCACCTGTAAGCGCTCTTAATAAAAGTCGCTTTTCCTCTTTTAAAAGCTGAGCCATGGAAACAAAAATTTGTCCATAGTTCAGTTTCATACGCATGACATACGGCAGGCGGCTTTTTAAGGTATAGGCCAACAGAAGCATTAATATACCGCTTATGGCATAAACGACTTTCCAGTGGAAAAGGTTGGAAAATAAGCCAGCCAGACTGGTAGAGAGTAAAATCCCGACCAATAAGCCACTCATTAAGAAGCCAATAATCTCACCAGTTTTTTCAGGTTTAACCGTCATTGTTGCAAGAGGAATAAGCACTTGAGCTGCAACTGAAAACAAACCCGCTAAAATTGTACCGATCCAGAGCATAGGTAAGTTAACAGCAAAAGCAGAGGTAAATAGGCCAACTGCACAAAGCATCATCAAAAACGGAATAGCTTTGGCTTTATTGACAATATCACCCATCGGAACAATAAAGAGTAAACCTAAGGCATAAGACACCTGAGCAAATGTTACTGTTAAAGCAGCTTGTGCCTGAGTTACAGCAAAATCTTGCTGAATAGAGTGAATAAGGGGTTGGCAATAGTAATTCACACCTGCACATAGGCCACATGCTGCTGCCATCAACCAAAGTAAAGGTTTATTTTGACTGATATCTTCAGGGGTAGACATGATGTTCTCTCGATTTTATTAAGTGTATGCCGTTGCTTCGACTTCAATGAGCATATGTTCTAGTGCAAGACGCGGCACAGGAATGAGTGTGCAGGCTGGAAAAGGATGATTTTTCCATAAATCCTTCATAATTTTAATCAAAATCTCATGTTTTTCTACCGAATGGTCAACAACTAGAATTCTTAAAACAGCAATATCCGTAAGCTCTGCATTGGCAGCCACTAACGCATAGTTAATATTTTCAAATGCTTGTAGGACTTGTTCGCTGAAATGAGAACTTAATTGACCTTGTTTGTCTTCGCCACCTTGACCTGCAATATGAATAATATTGTTAAAATTGCTTACTACAGCGACATGACTATAAGCGTTAGGTGTTGGGTCATATAAAGTAGAAGGATTTATGATTTTAAAAATTTCTTTGTTCATGGAACTCAACCGTTTAATAAAATTTAGATGAGTATCCAACCTCAACTTAAGTTGAGGTCAAGAGCATTTAGTGTTTTAGTCTTTTCTTTCTTAAAGTAATCATCATTACGCCGACTATATTGAGGAAACAACCGAACCATTGCCATATATTTAGGTTTTCATTTAAAAAAGCAACGGCAAGCAAAATCGTTAAAACTGGTCCGATCGAAGCAATCATTGCAGATTGAGATGCTCCGAGTCGCTCAATGCTTTGCATAAGCATAACGGTAGGTAAGACAGTGACTAAAAAACCTAAGCCAATCCCGTACCAAATTACACTAGAGGGGAGTTGTAATAGAAGTTGAATAGGTTGAGGTGTGCTTAATACGTAATGAGTTAATGTGCCGATACAAGCCACAGTTAAGGCTAACCCTGTGAAATTCCAAGAGCCAAATTTTTTAATTAATGGTGGAGTCAGCAGTAAATAACCGGCAAAAGCTACAGCGCTAGCAAATACAAAACTTGTTCCGAGCCAAAAGTTGCCCTGAATTGGTGCATTTTTGTGCTCTTGCAGCATCACTAACACGGTTCCACCATAACTAAGAAAAATGGCGAATAAACTTTTTACATCTAATTTTTGTTTGTAGAGCAGACTTGAAGCGATCACGGTAAGTGTGGGATATAAAAATAGGATGATTCGCTCTAAAGAAGCGCTAATAAACATGAGGCCCATGAAATCGAGCCAGCTGGCAAAGTAGTAGCCTAATAGACCGGCAAAAATTAAAATTAGCCAATCCTTCTTTTTTATGCCCTGATTATGATGCCTATTGAACCAGCAAATTAATAGAAAAAACGGTAAAGCGCTTAACATCCGTAAAGCCATCAGGACTGTACCGTCTACTAATGGAGAAAGGGCATAAGTTTGTTTAATAAAAATCGCTTTTGTGCTGAATAGAAAAGCAGAGCAGAGCGCAAAAAAAGACCCAATTTGAAACGAAGATAAAGAAATTTTCATATACAGGACTGTATAAGAGAGACTATTGTCTGCAAAAAAAGAAAAATCCTCCTATATTACACCTCATGTTAAATATCGTGAATCATCAGTTCAAAATATGGGTATTTATTAAATAAATAGTGGGTGGTATTTTCAAAAAGTTCAATTAGAATCCAAATTCTGTACAAAGAATACACATGGGGGAAACATTGCGGGTTGCAATGTTTTTGACAATGAGAAATTAGCTTGAGGAACGCTCATGCAGATCGGAATCCCAACCGAAACTGTCGTCGGTGAAAATCGTGTAGCTGCTACGCCAGAGACAGTAAAGAAGTTGATTAGCGCTGGTCATAGCGTTGTGATTGAACGTGGTGCTGGTGTAAAGGCTGCGTACATTGACAGTGCTTATGAACAGGTCGGTGCAACCATTACGGATGATGCCTATACAGGTAGTCAAATTATTTTGAAAGTTCGTGCGCCACAAGGCGGGGAAATTCAAAAACTTGCAGCAAATACAACTGTTGTAGCAATGTTTGATCCTTATCGTAATACCGAGCTAGACCAATTTGCGAATCAGCAAGTGTCTGCTTTTGCTCTGGAATTGCTTCCTCGTACGCTTTCTCGTGCACAAAACATGGATGTGTTGTCTTCTCAAGCAAACTTAGCTGGTTATAAATCAGTTTTGCTTGCAGCTGCTGAATATCAACGCATGTTCCCAATGCTTATGACTGCTGCTGGTACTGTAAAGCCTGCACGTGTTGTGATTATGGGTGTTGGGGTGGCAGGCCTTCAAGCGATTGCTACTGCAAAACGTTTGGGTGCAATTGTTGAAGCAACAGATTTACGTCCAACGGCAAAAGATCAGGTTGAGTCTTTAGGCGGTAAGTGGTTAGACGTACCAATGTCTGAAGAAGAACAGCAACGTGCAGCAGATGCAGCAAAAAATGGTTATGGCTGGATGCCGGGTGAGCAATACATCAAAGACCAAGCTGCGATTGTAGATAAAGCTGTATCGAATGCCGATATCGTGATTACAACAGCATTGTTGCCAGGCCGTGACGCACCGCGTCTGATCAAAGCTGAAACTGTTGCCAAAATGAAACCAGGCTCTGTCATTTTAGATATGGCAGTTGAAACAGGCGGTAACGTTGAAGGTTCTAAAGTTGGCGAAACTGTTGTCACTGAAAATGGTGTAAAAATTTTGGGTATTCCAAATATTCCAGCCACTGTTGCGACAGAAGCTTCTGCATTATATGCACGTAACGTTTTTAATTTCGTAGAGACTTTATTCGACAAAGAGAAAAACTTTGCGATTAATCAAGAAGACGAAATCCAAAAAGCCCTATTGGTCACTCATGGCGGTCAAGTGCTGCTTAAGCGTGGTTAAGGAGATTTCTCATGGTTGAAACTATTACAATTTTCGTCCTTGCCATCTTCGTAGGTTATTACGTTGTTTGGGGTGTTACACCAGCTTTGCACACGCCACTTATGGCGGTAACCAACGCATTGTCATCGATTATTGTTGTTGGTGCGATGTTACAAACAGTTGGCCTGCCTGTACTTGGTGTAGATGCAAATGTTGCATTTCAAAGTGTGAATGTTGTGAGCGTACTTGGTGCGATTGCAGTATTTTTAGCAAGCATTAATATTTTCGGCGGCTTCGCAGTAACTGCACGCATGTTGGAAATGTTCAAGCCTAAGCAAAAGAAATAAGAGGGCTTTGACATGGAATTTATTCAAGCAAATGCAAACTGGTTGTACCTTGTAGGCGCAATTCTCTTTATCTTGACGCTTCGCGGCCTATCTGGTCCTAAAACAGCAATTCAAGGTAACCGTTACGGTATGATCGCAATGGCGATTGCAGTTGTAACAACCTTCTTTGTTGCCAATAACCCGGTTATTTGGATGATTGGTGGTGCAATGGTGCTTGGTGCGATTGTGGGTATTGCACGTGCACGTACTGTACCAATGACTCAAATGCCTGAAACTGTGGCACTTATGCACTCATTGGTGGGTTTGGCTGCGGTTTTGATTGCAGTTGCAGCAATTTTGCATAACAACCAGCTTACAGCATTGTTTGCTCAAAATGAGGCAGCATTAACAGCGGCTGGCGTGCAACATGCACACATGAGTAAGGTTCACCTATTTGAATTGTTTGTTGGTTGTTTCGTTGGTGCGATTACCTTTACAGCATCTGTGTTTGCTTACGGTAAATTGGCTGCGAAAAAATGGGCTAAAACAATCTCTGGTGCATGGGTTAAACCTGTTCAAGCACTTATTTTTGTTGCGATGTTGGCTTGTGGTTTCTACTTCTTCACAACTGGCAACATGACTGCTTTCTGGGCAATGACCGCACTTGCACTTGCATTTGGCTGGGTATGGATTGCACCAGTAGGTGGTGGTGATATGCCTGTAGTGGTATCGCTTCTTAACTCGTTCTCTGGTTGGGCAGCAGCAGGTATTGGTTTTACCCTTGAAAACAACATGTTGATCGTTGCGGGTTCACTTGTGGGTTCATCTGGTGCGATTCTGTCATACATCATGTGTAAAGCAATGAACCGTTCAATCATCAACGTATTGTTTGGTGGTGCAATGGGTGGTGCAGCAGTTTCTACAGCTGCTAAAGGTGAACAAGTTCAACGTAACTACCGTTCAGGTTCTGCTGATGACGCTGGCTTCTTAATGTCAAATGCAGACAGCGTTGTGATTGTACCGGGTTATGGTATGGCGCAAGGTCGTGCACAAAATGCTGTAAAAGAGTTATGCGAAATTCTAAAAGAGCAAGGTGTTCGCGTCCGTTTCGCAATTCACCCGGTTGCAGGTCGTATGCCTGGTCACATGAACGTATTGCTTGCTGAAGCAGACGTAGCATATGAAGACATCTTGGAAATGGATGAGATTAACTCAGACTTCCCGGCAACTGACGTAGTACTTGTTATTGGTGCAAACGACGTTGTGAACCCTGCTGCAAAAGATGACCCAGGTTCACCAATTTATGGTATGCCGATTCTTGAAGCACATAAAGCACGTACAATCATGGTGATTAAGCGTTCTATGGCGACAGGTTATGCTGGACTTGATAATGACTTGTTCTATAACGAAAAAACAATGATGATCTTTGGTGATGCTAAGAAAGTTGTTGAAGATATGACGAAAGCAATTAATGGTACAGGCCACTAAGTTGCTTTGATATAAAAAAACCACCTTCGGGTGGTTTTTTATTTTTTGAGGGTTAGAGGAACTTTTCCACTAGATTCATAGATTGCTGATAGAGGTCGCGTGCTAATTGCTGGTTTTTGGCATGAGAGGATTTCCAGTCAGGCATATGCGCGCTGACATATTCACCATTGCGGTTTTGCCATGTGTCGCCAGTCGCCATTTCTGTAATGAGCTTTGCAGGAACCGATGTTGGAACTAAACCTACTTTCATGGCTGCATAAACTGGTTTTGGTAAATCACGATAAATATCGGAAGCAACACCACCGGGGTGTAATGCATTATTGGTAATTGAACTGTCTGCTAGTTGTTCAGCTAATGCATTGCTGAACAGTAAGTTTGCAAGCTTGGATTGTCCATAATAGAACAGGGGATTGTAAAAACCTTCCGCACGAAATTTATTAGGCTTAATTGAGCCAACCCAGTGAGCAATAGACGCTAGATGAATAATACGTGCTTGAGGAGACTGCTTTAAAACGGGGAGTAGTTTTTGAGTTAATAAAAAGTGACCTAAATAGTTAACGCCAAATTGCTGTTCAAACCCATCTACGGTGAGTTGCTTTGTTTTTGAAAATAGACCGGCATTATTAATAAGTACATCAAGGCTGCCATATTTATCTGCAATTTCTTCGGCAGCTTTTTGAGTTAATTCAAGGCTGTTTAAGTCGAGAGAAACGACATCGACTTCTCCTTGGTCGAGTGAGCGTAGTTTGTTTTGTGCCTCTTGTGCTTTTTGAGGATTTCGGCATGCCAAAATGACATGTTGTCCTTGTTTTACAAGTTGTTCTGCTGTGGCAAAACCAATACCTGTGTTGGCGCCTGTAATGAGTATCTTCACTTTTTAGTGCTCCGGTTATGCTATTTATTGATGAGACTATAAGAATTGGTATAGTGCTGGAATTCTGACAATTTGTCATGTCAATTTTAAATAAGAGTGATGACTTGCTTGTTAGTGTTATTAAAGTTTTGTTGAGTTACCAGCTTTTCATAGAACATGAGGGTAAAGGTGGGTGTTTAAATAATAAAAGTTTCAGTAAGTGTATAAACAAAAAGCGGCTCAAAAGAGCCGCTTTTTTAAAAAGCAAAATTTTATGCGACCGACTCTGGAGCAGTACGCCATAAGCTTTCTAAATCATAGAATTTGCGGGCAGTTGGTAGCATCACATGTACTACAACAAAGCCAAGATCGATTAAGATCCATTCGGCATCTCGTTCGCCTTCAACGCCAATCGGGCGGAAACCAGCTTTTCGAGCTTCTTCTGCAACATTGTCAGCAAGTGCTTTGACGTGACGAGTAGAAGTACCACTCGCGATGACAATAGCATCAGCAACATTGCTAATAGAACTAACATCTAACTGTAGAATATCTTTTGCTTTTACATCAACTAAAGCGTCATGGACGACTTTAAGACAAGCTTGTACGTCTTTATTTGAGGTGTTCATTGCGAAATCGTGAGAATTAGACACGCTGGGCGATGGTTCTAAATTCATATAGGGTATATTTTCCTGACAATTACTCACTATCTAATATAGTGGTTTTCACTCAGAATTTCAAACAAAACTAGTAACAGTTTATATATTTACATCATCGGAAAAATATTTCTTTTTCCATGTAAATGACTGATTTGAGCCATTTTTAGGTTTATATTCTGCCGCAATATAGCCCTCATAAGCACTTTGCTTAATCCATGAAAAAATTTGCTCATACGGTATTTGAGCCGTATCGGGTTCATGACGTCCCGGACAATCTGCAAACTGAATATGGCCAATCTGGTGAATATTTTCTTGTAAACCTTCAAGTACATCTTCACCCATCATTGCCATATGGTAACAGTCATATTGCATTTTTAAGGCAGGGTGATTGACTGCTTCTAGCATTTCTTGGGCTTGCGCAATGTTCTGTACCAAAAAGCGTGGCATATCTGTGCCATTAATCATTTCAAATACAGGTTCAATATCGTGTTCTGTCAGTAAATCACAGGCTAATTTTAAGTTGCTTGCAAGTGTCTTAAGGCAAGGAAGTAAGTCAGAGTCTTGAGGTTGCTTGCCTGCCAAAATATTAACACGTGGTACTTTTAATGCTGTGGCATAGCGAATCGCTAACTGTAATGCTTCACGAAATGCTGCCTCTTGACCCGGTATACCTGCTAAGCCATTTCCACCTTGCATAAGGTCACCAGTAGGAACGTTAATTAAACATAAATTTAGGTTGTAACGTTCAAGTTGGTCTTGAATATCAGAAATGGCAAGCTCGTATGGGAATTGAATTTCTACATGTTCAAAGCCCTCTGCATGGGCTAATGCAAAGCGTTCAATTAAAGGAACTTCGGTAAAAATCATGGATAAGTTAACGGCAAGACGACCCATACACAAACTCCGTTTATTATTGCTCTACTACTTGAATCATAGTAGCTAAATCTTTCTCAGCAAAGCCATTTTTTTGGTGAGTTTGTAGCTGTAATAGAGCTTTTTGTGCAACGGGGATGTCTAAATTAACATTGTTAGCCAATGTTACTGCGTTGTTAAGGTCTTTCGATAATGTTTGAACTTTCCACTGAACAGGTTCGAAAGTATGAGTCGCCATACGTGGTGCCAGTATTTGAAAAGGTTTTGAGTCAGCAAATCCGCCAGCTAGGGCAGGAGCGAGTAAAGTGGTATCTACGCCCGCCCGATCTGCCAGTGCAACTGCTTCGGCAATCAGGGCACTGTTTGCTGCCACAATGAGTTGATTGCAAATTTTAGTTGCTTGTCCTGTGCCTGTATCTCCCATTCGTGTGACACGTTGGGAAAGAACATTATAAACAGGACTTAAAGCTTCAATAGTTTGAGCATCGCCACCTGCAAAAATGACTAGCGTGCCTTGTTCTGCCCCAGTTGTACCGCCTGAAACAGGGGAGTCAATCCATATCACATCTTGTAAAGCAGCAGCCTGAGCAAGTGCTTTTGTCGCAGCAACAGAGAGACTTGAGAAGTCGACAATGACCTGACCCGCTTTTATGTTTGTTTGAATTTGATCAAATACTGCTTGCACAGCTTTATCGTCGGCTAGGCAAGTTAAAATGAGAGGGTATTGTCCGATGTTGGAAAGATCGAGTGCATGCGCGCCAATATCAATAAGTTCTTCACAAGCAGATGTTGTTCGATTCCATACTGCGACCTGAAAGCCGGCTTGTATAAGACGGCTTGCCATACGGCTTCCCATAAGTCCTATGCCTAAAAAAGCAATAGGAGTATTACGATCAAAATTCATAATAAAGCTCTTATCTATATTGGCGTGGTAAAAATTTAACTTCCGGATGTTTGTCTTTTTTACGAGCAAGTTTGCTATTTTTACCAAGTAATAATTTAAGTTGCCAGATTTTTTCTAAGCGTAATGATTTTTCTGGTTGATGTTCCATTGCATCTAGTACACGTTTTGCAGCAGTCAATGCATCAGGTGAGCGCTGTAACATTTCCGAAGCGATCACATTTGCTTTTTCTAATGGGTTCTCACTTAAGTGAGTCACAAGTCCAATATCTTTTGCATAATTTCCGTCAAAAACACGGGCAGTTAAAGTCAGCTCTTTTGCAAGGTCAACTCCAATCAAGCCTTTGAGCGAACGGGTAAGACCCATATCTGGTACTAAACCCCAACGGCTTTCCATAATCGACATTTTGGTGTCTGGGTGGGCAATGCGGATATCGGCAGCTAGTGCAAGTTGCATACCTGCCCCAAAACAATAACCTTCAAGAGCGGCAATAACAGGGACGGGCAAATTTTGCCAAATAAGAAAAGCTTTTTGGAAAAGGCTTTGTCCTGGTTTAACAAGTTCCCAAATGGCAAATGCAGAGTTCTTAGGATTGTTTAAGTCAGATAAATCAATACCAGCACTAAACACTTGTGCTTCACCTGTCAAAATTACACAGCGGATATCTCGGTCTTTTTGTATAGCTTTAGCCGTTGTTACAAGTTCTTTGAGTAGAGCAAAACTCATAGCGTTACGTTTATCAGGACGGTTTAGATAAACTGTTGCAATGCCATTATTTTTTTCAATACGTAAAAGTGCCATGAAATTCCCGCTTATTTTTTTATCGATAAGCGGAGCATAGCATGGCTGGAAATTGGAAACATGACAGGTCAGTCATGCCTATTTAACAACTATTATTTAATCTGGTATGACTAAAATTTGATGAGCTGCACTCTCAACTTCTTTAATGACGAGACCTAATTCATCGAAACGTCTCATGACTTCTTCAATGAAGCCATCGTCAGCTCTACGGCGTTCTTTGCGTAGCGTAGAAATAAATTGTTCAAAGTCACCTGTCACTTGTTGAAGTTTTGGTGTGCCTACATAGCGTGTAGCACCATAAAGACGGTGTAGTACATGCTCAAGCTGAGGAAAGTCTTCAAGCTCAATGAGTTGCTGCATTTCTTCTAGCTCGGTTGGGAAGCTATCTACCAACATTTTGAGAAGATCTTGAGCTAAATCTTCTTTGTTTGCTGCCAGTTGTAAACTTTGTTGCCAATTTAAAATTTCTGGATCTAACGCTTCTGCAACCACATGATGATCTTTAGCTAGATTTTGCGCAGTGAAGTTGTTTTTCGTCCATTGCGTTAAAATTTGAATGATTTGCTCCATTTGAATTGGTTTGGTGACATAGTCATTCATACCAACTTTAAGAAGCTTTTGCTTTTCATCTGCAAGCGCGTGGGCTGTTAGAGCGATAATTGGAAGTTGCATTTCCCCATCTAAAGTGGATTCTAAAGAGCGGATCGCACGTGTGGTATCAATGCCCGACATAACCGGCATTTGAATGTCCATAAATACCAAATCAAATGGTTTAAGCTTCTGATCAATTCTTTCTTGAATAATATTAAGCGCTTCTTGTCCACTTAAGGCCTTAGTAGTTTTGACATTTAACTCACCTAATAATGCTTCTAAAACAATTAAGTTAGGTAAATGGTCATCAACCGCCAAAATATGTAAACCCTGCCCATTAAAGTCTTGTTGTTCCTCTTCAAAGATAGGTTGGTCACTTAATAATTGAATGAGGCCACTACGGCTTAATGGCTGATAAAGAGGGCGAGCGCGATATTCGGTGAGCATGTTTGGCTCAAGCGTCATTTGATAGCCGTAAACTGCTAAGTTACCTTGATAGCGGCTACGAATTTCTTTGAGTAGAGCTTCAGTATCACCACTATGATCAACAATGAGCCATGTATTGTCTTTCTGGTCGAGATGTTTTAAGCGGCTAAACAAGTCCAGAATAGATTGAGTTTCGATATGTGGTACTTGATAATTTTCAAGATAGTAGCGTAAAACACTGGCTGTTGCAGGGTGGGCTAAATAAGACACCACCTGTAAATGTTCGAAGTGAGGATGTTCAATTTCATGTTCTTCATCTACAGCAAACTGTGCAGTAAACCAGAATGTTGAACCTTTTTCTGTTGGGGCACGTTCTTGGTTATCTTCAAAGCCAATTTGGCCATGCATGAGATGAACCAATTGTTTAGAAATTGCCAGACCTAAGCCTGTACCACCAAATTGGCGGGTAACAGATGCATCGCCTTGCGAAAACGACTCAAATAATTTTTTACGGTCTGTACCGCTTAAACCAATACCACTGTCCTGAACACTAAAATGAAGCAAGCACTGACCGATGTCATCATGTTCCATACGTACACGAACAATAATTTCACCGTCTGGCGTGAACTTGATGGCATTGGAAATCAAATTAGTCAAAATTTGCTTAAAGCGTAAAGCATCCCCAATTACCTGTTGAGGAATGTTATCTGCATAATAAAAAGCCATGGCAATATGCTTTTGTGCAGCCAAAGGTGACAACATATCCATGACATCAAATACAGCTTCTTCTAAGTCAAAAGGTGCCGTTTCAAGTTCCAGTTTACCTGCATCAATTTTTGAGAAATCTAATACATCATTAATTAATGCTAATAAATGGGCGGAGGACTTGCGAATAGTTTGTAAATAAAGGTTCTGTTCGTTACTTAAATTTTGTTGGCGAAGTAATAAATGAATAAAGCCATCAATACTATTAAGCGGTGTACGAAGTTCATGACTGATATTGGCAAGGAAAACCGATTTTGCCTGATTAGATGAAATAGCTTGGTCGCGTGCTTGACGGTAAGTAATGTTTTGAACTTCTAAAGTATCTAAAGTTCTGCGTAAGTCTTCTTCTGTTTGCTCGGTATGTTCTTTTAACTCTAAAAAACTAAAGTGTAAGCGTTTCACCACGTTTGCGATATCGCGCTGGAGTAATCTTAACTCACCGGAACTGTTAATCACGATGTGTTGGTCTAAAGTGTCTGCATTGAGACGCTGTAATTGCATACGTATTTCATACATGGGTGCAATCCAGCGGCGAGAATAAAAGTTAAGACAGAGCAAAAGTAATAATAAAGTCATTAGACCGGTAATGACTAAAGCAATCAAAATGCGATAACGCGCTAATTCAAGTGGTTGATTATCCATTTCAATCAAGAGCCAGACAGGAGGCTTTCCTGCGGTATCAATGATACGGACTCCATAAATATTATTATGGTTATAAGAGATCGGACCAAAAAAGTTATTGTTTTGTGTGAAGTTAGGCCAGTAACGATTATCTCGATAACCGATACTTAAATAAGTCTGACCATTACTATCAATTAAAGCAGCACGCTTTAGATTTTTCTCGCTAAACATACTTTGCATAATATGTTGAGCATGATCATATTCGTCTGGTTGTAGTTCTACTAATGTGTAGAGATCTTTAGCAATTTGATTGTAGCGTGCCAAAATCGCTGAGGCATGATGCAATTGTTGTTGCTTTGCAGAACGTGATGTTTCAGTTAAAACCAGAAAAGCCCCAACACACGTTAAAATCATAATGGGCACAAAAATAAGAGCAATTAATTGCCCATATGCATGATTCAGACGTAAGCGTTTCGATAAGGTTTTATTGAAATTAGACATAGCTACATCAGATTGATCTCTCTGTAGGGCATATTATCACGCTTTATTTTAAAACAGACGGCATTTTATAACTGACTGGGCTTTAATCACTTTCATTAAAAAGCATAGTGAAATGGATGCAGTACCGATCATTTTTTCATACAATAGTGCCACCCCGATTTAGGTGTTGATCATGAGTAATACACAACCTGATTTTTTAGCCGACGAATTTTTGTTAGATCACTATGTAGGTAAAACACCTCTGGTCCGTTTGCAGCGCTTGGCTTGTCATACGCAGGCAACGGTTTTAGCAAAATTGGAAGGTAATAATCCAGCAGGTTCTGTAAAAGATCGTCCTGCATATAACATGATTATGCAGGCTGAAAAGCGTGGTCAAATTAAACCAGGTGATACATTGGTTGAAGCTACCAGTGGTAATACCGGTATTGCTTTAGCTATGGTTGCGGCGATGCGCGGCTATAAAATGAAACTGATTATGCCTGGGAATTCAAGTCAGGAGCGTAAGGACGCCATGCGTGCTTATGGCGCAGAATTGATTGAAGCGCCGAATATGGAAGCTGCACGAGATATGGCTTTGCAAATGCAAGCTGAAGGTCTAGGTTTGGTCCTCAATCAGTTTGGCAATCCAGATAATGTCGAAGCTCATTACCTTACGACTGGCCCTGAAATTTGGAAACAAACAGGTGGAAAGATTACCCATTTTGTAAGTTCAATGGGTACAACCGGTACCATTATGGGTGTTTCTAAGTATTTAAAAGAACAAAATCCAGATATTCAAATTATTGGTTTACAGCCTTCTGAAGGTTCAAATATTGCCGGTATTCGCCGTTGGCCACAGGAATATTTACCTACGATTTTCGAACCAAAGCGTGTTGATCAAATTATGGATATTCCGCAAATTGAAGCGGAAAAAACGGCTCGCCGTTTAGCACGTGAGGAAGGAATTAGTGCAGGTACATCTTCTGGCGGGGCGGTATGGGCTTCAGTAAAAATTGCAGAAGAAAATCCGGATGCTGTGATTGTTTGCATTATCTGTGACCGTGGTGATCGCTACTTGTCTACAGGCCTGTTCTCAGTACAGGACTGATGACTCATAATTGAGAGAAAAAATGCGTTTTCCTACTTTAGTTTTTGATATTGAAACTTTAACTGATTTAAAAGCGGGAGCGCATTTATATCATCTTGATTTGCCAGAGGCAGATGTTGAGCAGGCACTCACAAAAATCCGTCGCCAAGAATCCGGCATGGATTTTCAGCGTTTGCCTTTACATGAAATCGTTTGTATTTCTGGTTTGTGGATTGATGAATCAGGTTTCAGATTATTTTCTTTTAGTCGGGAACACTATTCGGAAGCTGAAATTTTACAGAAGTTTCTATCCATTTTTGATAAGCGCCATCCAACTTTAGTGAGCTGGAATGGCTCGCAATTTGATTTGCCCGTCATTTTGTTCCGTGCCATGTATCATGGTCTTTCGGCACCCGGGTTATTTGATCAAGGCGAGCTTGATAGTCAGAAGCGTTTTAATAATTACCAAAACCGTTATCACCACCGTCATATTGATTTAATGGATGTTATGGCAATGTTTAATGGCCGTAATTTCCAGAAACTCGATGATGTAGCCTGTATTTTAGGTTTACCAGGTAAACGTGGTGAGTCGGGTTATCATGTGCCTGAATATGTACGTACAGAACAATGGTTAAAGTTAACCAGTTATTGTGAAGGTGATGTGCTCAATACATGGTTTATTTATTTGCGTTGGCTATTGCTCAAAGGCCAAATGAATGTAGATGAGCATAACCACTGGATTAGTTCGAGTATTGAGTATTTACAGACTATGCCTCAGCAAGCCGATTTTCTTGAGGTGTGGCAACGTACATCGAAACATACCGAATTTACGTCCCACTATTTTAATCCTTTAAATTTTTAGGTTCATTCTTTGAAACAGCAAGCCAAATCTCGTAAACCTCAACAACCCGAATATATTTTTCAGGTTGAAACTCTTTCTCATGAGGGGCGGGGAATTGCGCATTATGGTTCTCATCCAGACCATCCGGCAGATAAGCATGGTAAAAAAGTGTTTATTCGTTATGCGTTGCCTGGAGAAACAGTAAAAGCCCAAATTACGCATGAGACTAAGCGGCTTGAAGAAGCTGAAATGGTAGTGCTTTTAGCAGAACCTTCAGCAAATCGTGTAGAGGCAGTTTGTCCTCATTATGGTATTTGTGGTGGTTGTAGCATGCAGCATATCCACCCCGATGAGCAGATCCATTTAAAGCAAAATGTCCTCCAATCACACTTGCAACACTTTGCTGGTATTCAGCCTGAACAATGGTTAGAACCAATTCGTTCTTTGCAAAGCGATTATCGCCGTCGTGCTCGAATAGGTGTGCGCTATTTGCCAAAACAGGACCGTTTGATTCTAGGTTTCCGTGAGCATCATAGTAATCGTTTAACATCTATCCATACTTGTAGCGTTTTGGATAAAAAGTTATCAGATAGTCTGCCAGAATTGCGTAATTTACTCCAAAGTCTAAAAGGCAAAGCGCATATTGGTCATGTAGAATTAGCAAAAGGTGATCATGAAACATCTTTATTAGTTCGTCATATCGAAAAACTAAACAATGCTGATGTCAACCAATTAAGACAATTTGCGTTACACAAAGGCTGGCAGTTGTATTTGCAACCTAAAGGACCCGAAAGTCTTCGTCGTATTGATGAAGAACAGGGAGCTATGCGATTACATTATGCTTTAAATGCATTTGATGTAAATTTTGCTTTTTCGCCATTGGATTTTACGCAGGTCAATGCCACAGTAAATGAACAAATGGTGCAATTGGCATGTGAATTGCTTCAATTGCAACAGGGTGAAAGAGTACTGGATCTGTTTTGTGGGTTAGGTAATTTTTCGCTTCCACTTGCACGATGTGTTGGTGCAAAGGGTCAGGTTGTAGGTGTGGAAGCAAGTGAAGAAATGGTGCAGCGGGCAACAGATAATGCAAAGCGTAATAATCTGGTGCAGGCAAGTTTCTTTTCACAAGATTTAACAAAAGATTTTTCGCATCATTCTTGGGCAAATCAAGGATTTGATGCATTATTGATTGATCCTCCTCGTGCTGGTGCATATGAAATTATGCAGTATGTGCCGAACTTTGGAGCAAAAAGAATCGTTTATGTATCATGTAATCCAGCAACATTAGCAAGGGATGCAGGTGTTTTGGTTCAACATGGTTACCAGTTAAAAAAAGCAGCGGTTATGGACATGTTTACGCACACAGAACATGTTGAATCGATTGCTTTATTTGAGAAAATTCAAGAGATAAACGATTAAAAACATGAGTTACATATCCAGGAGAATGGTATGGTCACAGTACGTGAACAGTTACCTGAACAACTAACTGAGTTGTCAGAGGAAACGACTGTAGAGCATGCCGCCGAAACACAAGTCGGTTTAGCCTCATGGTTGGATCGGGTTCGTGAAATATTAGATGGGGCAGAGCTTAAACAACTCGAAGAGGTTGCGCATTTAACCCTACAAAAAGAGTTAGATTCAACGGTTAATCATCGTTCCAATACATTTGCTACTGGTGTTGGAATGGCTGATATTCTGGCGCATTTACATGTAGATGAAGATACTTTATCTGCTGCAATGCTTTATCGTAGTGTTCGTGAGGACATTACTGATATAGAAGAAGTAAAGCGAAAGTTTGGTGAGCAAGTTTATAACCTTGTCAAAGGTACTTTGGCAATGGGTAAGCTTTCAGAGCTTATTGAAAAAAATAAACGACTAGAAGACCATTTTAATAACAACCAACGGGAACATTTAAGCGGCATTTATAAAATGCTGATTTCAGTGACCGAAGATGTTCGTGTCGTTTTAATTAAGTTAGCTGAACGTACTTACTCTTTACGTGAGTTGGCAAACTCATCACGTGAACGTCAAGAGCGTGTGGCGCGTGAAATTTTAACTATTTATTCGCCATTAGCGCATCGCCTTGGTATTGCACAGCTGAAGTGGGAACTCGAAGACTTAGCGTTTCGTTATTTGGCGCCAGACCGTTATAAAGAGATTGCTTCATTACTCAATGAAAAACGTCTTGAGCGTGAACATTATATCCAGTTCGTGATAGACCGTTTAAAAAGTGAATTGGCGGCGCATGGTATTGAAGCTGAAATTACAGGTCGAGCAAAACACATTTATTCGATTTATCGAAAAATGAAAAGCAAAAACCTAAGTTTCGATCAGCTTTATGATATTCGTGCTTTACGTGTATTGGTGAATAGCGTACCTGAGTGTTATCACTCATTAGGTATTGTTCATCAGATTTGGCGTCATATCCCACATCAGTTCGATGACTATATTACTAACCCGAAAGCCAATGGTTATCGCTCATTACATACTGCTGTTATTGCTGAGAATAAATCTTTAGAGGTACAAATCCGTACTCATGAGATGCATGACGAAGCAGAGTTAGGGGTATGTTCGCACTTTAACTATAAAGAAGGTTCAAAGAATACCGACCACTCTTTTAACCACCGTTTGCATTCGCTTCGTGCTGTTTTGGAACATTACCAAGAACGTAATGAAACAACAGTACATCAAAATGAAGATGAGACGGAAGGTTTTGATCAGCTTCAAGACTTTGAAGGTTTTGAAAAGATTTATGTCTTTAGCCGTGATGGTGATATTAAAGAACTACCACGTGGCTCAACAGTTTTAGACTTTGCTTACCATGTGCATACAGAGGTTGGAAACAAATGTTATGCAGCGCGTGTTAACCAGCGCTATGTACCATTAACCTATACGCTAAAAACAGGTGAGCAGGTTGAGATTTTAACCAAGAAAGATCGTGAGCCTAACCGTGACTGGTTGGTGAACTCTTTAGGTTATATCAAGACAGCTCGTGCCCGTGACAAATTACGTCATTGGTTCAGACAGCAAGACCGTAGTAAGAACCTTGAAGTTGGTCGTGAGTTACTCAACAAAGAATTATCTCGATTGGCGATTCACCCTAAGAGTATCGATCTCAACGATTACTCGTCACATTTTAATGTGAAAACAGGGGATGATATTTTGGTTAGTCTGGTCAGCGGCGATATTAGTTTGCATGCTCTGATTAATCAGATTAATCGTCAAATGCATCTGGATCAGGATGAACCTGAACTGGTACTTAAACCAACATTAAACCCACGTGCCAGCCATACTCTGTCTGCGCATGGCATCTTAATTGATGGTTTAGACAATGTTGAGCTACATATTGCGCAGTGTTGCCAACCAGTTCATGGTGAATCAATTGCTGGCTATATCACGTTGAATCGTGGGGTAAGTATTCATAAAGTCTTGTGTTCTGATTATCAACGCATGATCAAGCAAGAGCCAGAACGTGCTGTTGAAGCCGATTGGGAGATGCAGCCAACTCGTGGTCAAAGTGTTCAAATTGTAGTTGAGGCTTATGATCGTCGTGGCTTACTCAAAGACTTAACTCAAGTGATTTTCTCTGACCAGATTAATATCCGTCAGGTGAACACAATTTCTGAGGCAGATGGTATTGCTAATATGAAGTTGCTCATTGAGGTAAAAGGCTTGGCTCAGCTTTCACGTTTGTTAGCTCGTTTAGAGCAACAACCGGGGATTATTAGCGCACGACGCATGATTCAAGGTGTTTAACTAAATTGAGAAAAAGGCCGTCAATTGACGGCCTTTTTTATAAGCTACTTTCTTGATAAATAAATATTAGTTAAACGATTTAAAAACTGGGGGCTTATTGTTGAGAGTTGATAAAGCAATTTGGTTTTTATACCAACTGGAGTGTGAGTCGGTGTCCAGAAATGAGCTTTTTTCTCTACAAGTGAAAGCACCTGTTGAGCAATATCATTAGGCGTTAAATCGACTCCCATGTTTTGAATAGAACCTGCATCCATATTGTTGACCATTGCGGTTTGTACAAATAAAGGCATCACATCTAAAACACGAATACCGTATTTTTTCCATTCCACATCTAAACCTTCGGTAATTCCTCTCACTGCAAATTTACTGGCCGAATAAGAAATGAGGTCAGCTTGCCCGTAAATTGCAGAAGCTGAAGAGAGATTAATGACTCGTGCAAAACAAGCTTGCTTTAAATAAGGGAGTGCAGCATGGCAACCATTGATTACGCCGTTTACATTAATATTGATTGTTCTTTGGTGTGACTTGATATCGATATTTTCAAAGACTCCGGAATATAAAATCCCTGCGTTATTCACCAAAATATTAAGCTCGCCAGCCCAGTCGGTAAATTCTTTTAATATATGTTGCCACTGGCTGTAGTCACTGACATCTAGATAGCCTGCGCATGCATTCGGTCCTAATTCCTGCGCTAAATTTTGAGCAAGCGACTCATTAATGTCATAAATGCCGACTTTATAACCCCGCTGATAAAATACCCGTGCAATTTCTGCTCCAATACCTTGAGCTGCGCCACTAATCAGAATGCTATGTTTCATCTTTTTTTCTCTTTATCGTTACAATATGACGAATGATTTGCCGCTTTAATTTTGATCATAGCAAATTAAGATTTTAAAGTTACTGACCAATTTTTTGAACTTGAGGGTTACATGGATAAATTGCTTAAAATTATGCAAGAGCTACGTGAAAAATGTCCGTGGGACCAAGAGCAAACTCCAATGTCACTGACTAAATATGCGATTGAAGAGGCATATGAAGTCGAGGCTGCCATTCGTCAAGGTGACATTAATGAAATTCGGAATGAATTGGGTGATCTGTTATTACAAGTGGTATTTCAATCGCAAATGTTTAGCGAGCAGGGGGCGTTCAATTTCCAAGATGTGGTTGAGGCAATTAGCGAAAAATTAGTACGACGTCATCCGCACGTTTTTCAAGCAGACCAATTTAACAACTTAACACCAGAACAAGTAAGTGAGTTATGGAAACAAATTAAACAACAAGAAAAGCAAGGCAAACCACAATCAAGATTAGATGAAATTAAACATGGACCAGCACTATCTCAAGCGCAGGAAATTCAAAAAAATGTCGCAAAAGTTGGGTTTGATTTTGAAACGGTAGAAGATGCTTATACAAAATTAGAAGAAGAATTAGATGAGTTTAAACAGGCACTTAAAAATCAAAATAGTAATGAAATTCAAGATGAATTTGGAGACTGCCTGTTTTCATTAGTCAATGTTGGACGTAAACTTGGCATTTCAAGTGAAAGTTCACTTTTATCAACCATACATAAATTTAGAAGTCGTTTTGCTTTTATTGAAGAGCAAGCCATAAAACAGCAAAGAACATTGGAAGACATGACCTTGTCCGAAATGGATGAATTGTGGAATCAGGCAAAACGACAATTAAAATCAGGGGAAAAACCACATGCAATACAGCATGAGATTTTGGAAAAATAAGTATTTTGTTTTAATAATGTTGTGCTTGGGAGTAATTTCACCTTCGGTTTACGCTCAATCTTTTGATCAAAACTTTCAAGAATGGAAGGCTAAACAGCAGATGTATGACCAAAAGTTAAACATCACTAAGTCTTCTCATTCTAATGGTTCTAAAATTTCTCAAACTAAAAATTTTAATGACTCTACAGGGCAAATTCATTTGAATCAGGCGAATGTAAATGAGTTTCAGCAATTAAAAGGTGTAGGTGAGAAAAAGGCTCAAGCGATTGTAGAATACAGGCAAAAGAACGGTAGTTTTAAAAATATTGACGAAATTAAAAACGTTAAAGGAATTGGACCAGCTATTTTTGAAAAAAATAAATCGCGTTTAGCCTTATAAAAGTTCTATTCGTCAATTATCATTTCCTGCGCAATCTAAGAGAATCAAATTGCCCTTTGTGTGTGTTAGAGCTATGATTAGCGACAACTTGTTATTTACGTCCTGACGTAGGAGACAGCGTCTTTTGCAAACCTTGCGAGCGTCAAAATGTGGTTTGTCCACAGCCCAACTTCCTTCTTCGATTTTAGATGTGATCGATAGTCTGACTAAAGCAGGCTATGAAGCTTATATTGTTGGGGGTGGTGTCCGTGATTTAATGCTAGGACTCAATCCTAAAGATTTCGATGCAGTCACCAATGCAACACCTTCTCAAATTAAAGAAGTTTTTGGCCGTCGATGCCGAATTATTGGCCGTCGATTTGAATTGGCACATGTCTATTCAGGACGTGAGCTAATCGAAGTTGCCACTTTCCGTGCTCCTCCTAAAAAAGCGGTGACCAGTGCTTCGGGCATGATTTTACGTGACAACAACTGGGGAACCATCGAACAGGACTTTGCTCGACGCGATTTTTCTATCAATACTCTGTACTACCAGCCGCGTAAGGGTATTGTGCTCGATTTCTGTAAAGCAATTGATGATGTCAAAAGTAAGACTTTACGTTTATTGGGCGATCCTGTGCAACGTTTTGAAGAAGATCCGGTGCGTATGCTTCGGACATTACGTTTTGCAGCTAAGCTCAACTTTAAAATTGATCCGGCAATTCTCGACATTTTTGATGTTGAGATGACGCAATTACTTCGTGATGTTTCACCACACCGGTTATACGATGAGTCTCAAAAGCTTTTCACAATGGGGCATTTGGCACGCGTATTACCAATGTTGATTGACTTTGGCGTGTGGAAACAGCTTTTTGCTGATATTCGTCCGGATCTCACTCCATTTATTCAACGTGCAGCAAAAAATACTGATCAACGTATTCAGGTGGGTAAAACGATTAATCCGGCATTTTTCTATGCGGTTTTATTGTGGCAGCCATTTTTAGAGCGTTGTGATTTTTATTTATCAAAAGGCGTTGTTCCAGCCGAAGCACGTGCTCAAGCAGGTTTGGATGTTTTAAAACGTCAAGCAACACGCACAGTTATTCCTCGTTTTGCCGAAACTTTTATTCGTGAAGTTTGGGAAATGCAAACCCGTTTGCTTAATCCAAAACCACAGCAAATTGAAGCATTGGCAAGCCATGCTCGTTTCCGCGCTGGGTTTGATTTCTTATTACTTCGTGAAAAGTCAGGTGATGACACAACACAGGGAATGGGAAGCTGGTGGGAAGCTTACCAAGAAATGTCAAACGACGAAAAAGAAGCTGCGATTAGCCAATATAATCGTCAGAAGGCGAAAAGTCGTCGTAAGGTTGCTGCTGAGCCTGTTGAAAGCAATAAAGTTGATACGGAAATTGAGCCTTTGGTTGATGTTCCAGAGCCTCGAAGCCGTCGTGGTAAAAAAGAGCGTGCACGACAAGAGCAGTCTATTGACCGTTTTATTGAAAAATCTTCCGCAGCACAAACGAATGTGATGAGTGATCATCCAATTTTAAAGCGCAAGCGGGTACAACGTGATTTGAGCCAAGTTATTTTTGGGCCGACACAATGACAGTAACCACATATATTGGCTTAGGAAGTAACCTAGGTGACTCACGCCAGATTCTGTCTGAAGCGATAGGCAAACTTAAATCTCTTGGTGAAGTGAAAGTATCTAAACTTTACCAAAGTCCCCCTATGGGTCCCCAAGATCAGCCGAATTATCTAAATGCAGTCGCTCAGCTAAAAACCGAGTTACTTCCGCTTGAATTACTTGACCAGTTACAGCGTTTTGAGCAGGAAGCTGGGCGGGTGAGACTCCGTCATTGGGGGGAGCGAACTTTAGATCTTGATCTACTGATTTATGGCAATGAAAAAATACAAAATGAGCGCTTAACGGTGCCGCATGTAGGAATATTACAACGAGATTTTGTTGTGATTCCTTTATTAGATTTAGATGCTGATCTACATATTAATGATCAGCCACTTAAAAATTTAGAACTCATACAGCAGCCAACGCTGACTGTACTTGCTGATGAGTCTTGGGCTTAAAGCCGGACTTATTACGTTCTGCAAACTCCTGTAGAGGATACCATCATGATTAGTCTAAGTGACTTAAGAAAATTTAAAGCCGAAGGACGTAAGTTCTCTTGCCTAACTTGTTACGATGCAAGTATGGCAAAAGCAATGGAACTTGCTGAAATTGATACGATCTTAATTGGTGATTCTCTTGGAATGGCAATTCAGGGGCGTGACTCAACTTTACCTGTAACTGTTGAAGACATGGCCTATCATACAGCGGCAGTCCGTCGCGGTAATCAGCATGCTTTAATTATGACTGACTTACCATTTATGAGTTATGCCACTTTAAACGATGCTTTGCAGAATGCGAAAACAGTTATGCAAGCTGGTGCCCAAATGATCAAAATCGAAGGTGGTGCATGGCTAAGTGAAACTGTCCAAGTGTTAACACGTAATGGTGTGCCTGTATGTGTACATTTAGGTTTAACTCCTCAGTCTGTACATGTATTTGGTGGCTACAAGTTACAAGCTAGAACGCGTGAAGCAGCCGATCAGCTTATTGCCGATTGTACGGCGGTGGTTGAAGCGGGCGCGGCAGTTTTATTACTCGAATGCGTTCCGGCACAATTAGGTCAAGAAATTGCCGAATTGTTCCCGAATACTCCTGTGATCGGTATTGGGGCAGGTAATGCGACTGATGGTCAGGTATTAGTTGTACAAGACATGTTAGGTCTAACGTTTGGTCGAGTTGCGCGTTTTGTACGTAACTTTATGAAAGAACAATCTGGTGAAACAGCGATTTTAGATGCTTTTAAAGCTTTTCATGCTGCTGTACAAGATCAGTCGTTCCCAGCTAAAGAACACACTTTCCAAGTTGAGCTGTAATTCATGAAAACAGAAACCACTATACAAGGCTTAGCTGCTTCTTTAAATCCTGCTAGAGCTGCACGTAAAATCATTGGTTTTGTCCCAACGATGGGAAATCTACATGAAGGCCACCTCACTCTTGTTCGTGAAGCGAAAAAGTTATGTGATGTTGTGGTTGTGAGTATCTTCGTGAACCCAACACAGTTTGGTCCGGGTGAAGATTTTGATAATTATCCGCGTACGTTAGAGCAGGATAGTCGTCTACTTGCAGATGTTGGCTGTGACATTATTTTTGCACCATCAGTTGAGCAAATGTACGGTACACAACCTCGCTTAACTAACATTAGCGTCAGTCAAATTACTGATGATTTATGTGGAAGCTCACGTCCGGGGCACTTTGATGGCGTAGCACTGGTTGTCACCAAACTCTTTAATATTGTGCAACCGAATTATGCTTTCTTTGGTCAAAAAGACTACCAGCAATTAGCAGTGATTCGCCAGTTTGTACAAGATTTGAATATTCCGTTAGAAGTTATTGGCGTACCAATTGTTCGTGCAGAAGACGGTTTGGCACTGAGTTCAAGAAATGGTTACTTGACTCCTGAACAGCGTCAGGTTGCACCAGTCATTTATCAAGGTTTAAAACAAGCCGAAGAGCAATTACACCAAGGTAAAGATTTACAACAAGTCTTGGCAGATTTGAAAACACTGTTGACAGACAATGGTTTTGTTGTGGATTATGTGGAGGCTCGTCAACCTAATTTGTTAGCTGCTTCTCAATTTGATCGTGATATTGTGTTGTTTGTCGCGGCAAAGTTAGGTGGAACGCGCTTAATTGATAATCTACAAGTTGCCTTTACACCTCAATAATATATAAAAGGACAGCCATGCCATGAAGCGTATACTTATCGTGACAGGACAGTCTGGTTCAGGAAAATCTTCAGCTCTTCAAGTATTAGAAGATTTGGGCTACTACTGTATTGATAATTTACCTTTGGCATTGCTGCCTGAGATCGTGGCAAAGCTAGATCATGAAAATAATCTTGAGCAGCTTGCTTTAGGGGTGGATGTACGAAGTACTCGGGCAGATATGCAAGAGTTCGACCATGTTTTTGAGCAATTACAAAAACATGGTACGGTTGATGTGATTTATCTGACGACACAAGATCAAGATTTGATTGCACGATTTAGTGCTTCACGTCGTCCACATCCGTTAGCAAATCGTTTCAAAAGTCTTTTACAGTGTATTCATGAAGAAAAGCAGTTGCTGATTCCAATTCAGTTTCGTGCCACTGTTCACATTGATACCACAGATAAAAGTGTTCACGATTTAAAACATATCTTGCTATCAAAATTAGGACAATCAGATAATCTGATTGTTATATTGCAGTCATTTGGTTATAAACATGGCATTCCTTTAGATGCTGACTATGTTTTTGACGTACGGCATTTACCAAATCCGCATTGGGATTTAGAATTACGCCGCTTTTCTGGTTTAGACGAGCCAGTTAAACAATTTTTAGAAGCAAGTCCACAAGCAAATGAAATGTTTGAGGACATTCTCCACTTCTTAAAAAAATGGCTGCCGGCATTTGCTGAAGGGCATCGTCACTATATGACGATTTCAATAGGTTGCACAGGCGGCCAGCATCGTTCAGTTTATATGGTAGATAGACTAAAACAAGCACTTGAGGCAGAATGGTCTGTTCAGGTCTTACACAGAGAAATGAAGCACTGGTCATGATAGACACAACTGTTGATGTAATTAATAAACTCGGTTTACATGCACGTGCATCAGGAAAACTGATAGAGGTCACTACAAAGTTTCGTTCGTCAATTCAAATTGGTAAGGGCGATCATTTAGTAGATGCAAAGAATATTATGTCGTTACTGATGTTAGGTGCAGGTAAAGGGACTACTTTACGTTTAGTCATTGATGGCACTGACGAAGAACAGGCATTAAATGAAGTACAGGCGTTATTCGCCGCAAAATTTTATGAGGCAGATTAATCGTGGCACGTCGTCCCAAGCGTTATACTGAAGAAGATTTTGATTCTTTAGAAGGACGTGCAAGTAAAACCGAACAGAAAAAAGCAGTTCAACGTATGGCTGCTTTAGGTGAGCAGTTAGCACAACTTTCTATCAAACAAATTCAAAAACTTCCTGTTGATGAGCGTTTAATTGATGCTCTTTTGGAAGTTCAGAATATTAGTTCGTTCGAAGCGCGCCGTCGCCAGTTTCAGCGTGTTGGTAAACTCCTGCGCAATGAAGATGAGACAATCATTTTATCTTATTTGACCCCTCAGCAAGGCGCGAAGAAACAAGCTCAACTCATGCGTTGGGTAGATCGTATGATCGAGCAGGGCGACCCTGCAATCAATGAATTTAGCAAAATCTATAATGCATCCGAGCGACATACTTTACGTCAGCATGTGTTAAGAATTAATCGTGATAAAACCCAGCAAGTTGCAGAAGCAGATCTTGAAGCAACTAAAATGAAATTTATTAACTATGTACAACAGGTTGCTCTATTGTCAGATCAAGGTTAATACAGTTTTTAATAAAAAGCGGCGTTAGATACGCCGCTTTTTTATTTTTATAGAATTCAGATTAAGCGCGTTCTTTTGCCCATTCACGCAAGATGAATTTTTGCAATTTACCTGTTGAGGTTTTTGGAATTTCAGTAATTACCACATCTTTAGGAACTTTAAAGCGCGCAAGTTCTTTTTGACAGTGCTCAATAATTTCTTCAGGCGTGACACTAGCCCCAGTTTTTAATTCAATAAATGCGCATGGTACTTCTTGCCAACGTTCGTCAGGTTTTGCCACAACAGCGGCTGTTAAAACTGCTGGGTGTTTATATAAAACGTCTTCGACTTCTAAAGATGAAATATTTTCTCCACCTGAAATAATAATATCTTTAGAGCGATCAGTAATTTTTGCATAACCATCTGGATGGCAAACAGCTAGGTCACCCGTGTGGAACCAGCCACCTGCAAAAGCTTCCTCAGTTGCCTTTGGATTTTTTAAATATCCTTTCATGACAATATTGCCACGGAACATGATTTCTCCCATGGTTTCACCGTCATTTGGAACTGGCTGCATCGTTTCAGGGTCTAGTACTCGCATGCTATCTTGAAGTGGATAAGGCACGCCCTGACGAGAATGCAGTTGTGCTTGTTCAGTAATTGAGAGATCGCTCCATCCTGCTTGAGAAGCACAAAGCGCAGATGGTCCATAGGTTTCGGTTAAACCATACACATGGTTGACATTAATCCCAATATTTCGCATACCTTCAATGACAGCGACAGGTGGAGCAGCACCTGCTACCATAACTTCAACATGATGTTCTATGCTTGGCTGCTTTTCCTTAGGCAGATTAATAATCATAGATAGGACGATTGGAGCGCCACAGAAGTAATCAACTTTATGTTTGGCAATAAGCTGCATCACCAGTTCTGGGTCAACTTTACGTAGACAAATATTGGTTCCACCACTTGCTGCAATACTCCATGCAAAGCACCAACCATTACAGTGAAAAAGAGGAAGTGTCCATAAATAAACGGCTCGAGGTTTCATACCACAGGCTAAAATATTGCTTGCTGCATTTAAATATGCACCTCGGTGGTGATAAACCACTCCTTTAGGATTTCCAGTGGTTCCAGAGGTGTAATTTAAACTAATTGCATCCCACTCATCTTCAGGTAATTGCCATTCAAAATTGGCATCGCCTTGAGCTAACCATTCCTCATATTCGAAAGAACCAAGGAATTGGTTTTCGCCTTCATATTCTTCATCAGCAACATCAATCACAATAATATGTTGGTTAGGAATGAGCGATAAAGCTTCTCTGGCTAAATTAACAAACTCAGGGTCAACTAAAAGTACTTTAGTCTCAGCATGCTCTAGCATAAAAGCGATGGTTTTAGCGTCTAAACGAGTGTTTAGCGTATTAAGAACAGCACCCGCCATAGGTACAGCAAAATGTGCTTCGATCATTGCTGGTACATTTGGCAATAAGACTGAAACAGTATCGTTTTTAGTTATGCCTAATTGTTGAAGTTGAGAAGCAAACTGTCGGCAGCGCTGGTAAGTTTCTTTCCATGAAATCTGACGGTTGCCATGAATAATAGACGCTTGGTCTGGATAGATATAAGCTGCGCGTTCTAAATAGCGCAGAGGGGATAACGCAACAAAGTTTGCGGGTGTGCGTGGTAATTCGTTATAGGCACTAACCATGTGAAACAACTCCTTGTTCTATTTTTAATTCATTCTTTGAAAATATGACTTAATATTAATCAAAGCATTAATGCTTTAGTCTTAAAGAGAAATACCTCCCAGTCAGAAAATGAGCAAAAATGCTATTTTCAACATCTTAAATCAGTTCTGGTGAATAATTATCCTATTTATGTATTTCTGAAAATTTAGCCAGGTCCTTATTAAAGTCATTTATTGCTGTTTACCGTATAAGCAAAATGTATTTATGATTTTATGAGTACAAAGGTTTTCACTTGGCTTGAACAAGTGTAAAATCTTTCAGGTTTTTTAATTTTGATTTACACCGTTTTTATATTTTGAGGCTTGCCTCGATCATAATCTCGCGGTGAAATGCTCCTTCGTATAGGGCATCACTCCTTAAGGATTTTTTTATGCCAATTATCACATTGCCAAATGGCGATCAAAAGAGTTTTGATCACCCTATATCTGTTATGGAAGTCGCTCAAAGTATTGGGCCTGGTTTAGCAAAAAATACCGTTGCTGGACGAGTAAATGATCGCTTAGTTGATGCATGTGACTTAATTACCGAAGACTCGACCTTACAAATTATCACTCCAAAAGATGAAGAAGGTCTTGAGATCATTCGCCACTCTTGTGCACACCTTGTAGGGCACGCAGTAAAACAGCTTTTCCCTGAAGCAAAAATGGTGATTGGTCCGGTCATCGAAGAAGGTTTCTATTACGATATCTGGATGCCACGTCCTTTTACACTAGATGATATGGCTGCGATTGAAGAGCGTATGAAAAAGCTCATCGATCAAGATTATGACGTTATCAAAAAAATGACACCGCGTGATGAAGTCATCAAAGTATTCACTGACCGCGGCGAAGAATATAAATTACGTCTTGTGGAAGACATGCCTGAAGAAAAAGCAATGGGCTTGTACTACCACCAAGAATATGTAGATATGTGTCGTGGTCCGCACGTACCGAACACAAAATTCTTAAAATCATTCAAGCTTACTAAAATCTCTGGTGCTTACTGGCGTGGTGATGCGAAGAATGAACAGCTTCAACGTATCTATGGTACTGCTTGGGCTGATAAAAAACAGTTAGCAGCTTATATCAAGCGTATTGAAGAAGCTGAAAAGCGTGACCACCGTAAAATTGGTAAAGCGTTAGACTTGTTCCATATGCAAGAAGAAGCACCGGGTATGGTGTTCTGGCATGCAAATGGCTGGACTATTTATCAAGTACTAGAACAGTACATGCGTAAAGTTCAGCAAGACAATGGTTACCAAGAAATCAAAACTCCGCAAATCGTAGATTTTACGCTTTGGGAGAAATCTGGTCATGCGGCAAACTATGCAGAAAATATGTTTACGACTCATTCTGAAAGTCGTAACTATGCTGTAAAACCAATGAACTGTCCTTGTCACGTTCAAGTGTTTAACCAAGGATTAAAGTCTTACCGTGATTTACCAATTCGTTTAGCTGAGTTTGGTTCTTGTCACCGTAATGAGCCGTCTGGTTCTTTACACGGTATTATGCGTGTTCGTGGTTTTACTCAAGATGATGCGCATATCTTCTGTACTAAAGAACAGATCGGTAAAGAAGTTGCAGACTTTATTAAACTCACTTTAGATGTTTATAAAGACTTTGGCTTTGAAGAAGTTCAAATGAAATTATCTACTCGCCCAGAAAAGCGTGTAGGGGATGATGCACTTTGGGATTTAGCTGAAAAATCTTTGGCAGATGCTTTAGATGCAGCTGGTCTTGAATGGGAGTTGCAGCCGGGTGAAGGCGCATTCTATGGTCCAAAGATTGAGTTCTCTTTAAAAGACTGTCTTGGTCGTGTATGGCAATGTGGTACCATTCAATGTGACTTCAACTTGCCAGTTCGTTTAGATGCTTCTTATGTAACTGAAGAAAACGAGCGTGATCAACCTGTCATGTTGCACCGTGCAATTCTTGGTAGTTTTGAGCGTTTTATTGGTATACTAATTGAACACTACGCTGGTTTTATGCCACCTTGGCTATCACCTGTACAAGCATGTGTCATGAATATCACTGATTCTCAAGCTGAAGCAAGTGAGCAAGTTGTGGCAAAACTCAAGGAAAATGGTCTTCGTGCTATTTCTGACTTGAGAAATGAAAAAATCGGATTTAAGATTCGTGAGCGTACTCTAGAGCGCATTCCTTACCTGTTAGTTCTTGGTGATCGAGAAGTTGAAGAAGGTACAGTGAATGTACGTACTCGCTCAGGAAAAAATTTAGGTACTATGTCAGTGGATGCTTTCATTGACTTAGTGAAATCTGCCGTCGCCGAACGTGGCCGGTATATTGTGGAGTAAGAAAGATTAAACAGCCTGACCGTAACCAACAACAAGGTGCAAAGAGTAACCGTCCAGCAATTAATGATGAGATCCGTGCAAAAGAAGTACGCCTTGTCGGTGCTGATGGTGAGCAAAAAGGAATTGTTTCATTAAATGAAGCACTGCGTGCTGCTGAGGATGCAGATCTTGACCTTGTTGAGATTGTCGCAAACGCTGAGCCGCCTGTTTGTAAAATCATGGATTACAACAAGCACTTGTTTGACCTGAAACAGAAGCAAAAAGATGCCAAGAAAAAACAGCATCAAGTGCAAGTGAAGGAAATCAAACTACGCCCAGCAACTGATGTAGGTGATTATCAAGTTAAGCTTCGTGCTATTCTGAAGTTCCTTGAAGAAGGCAACAAAGTTAAGATCACCTTACGTTTCCGTGGTCGTGAAATGGCTCACCAACAACTTGGTTTAGCTCAATTGCAAAAAATTGAAGCAGACGTAGCTGAGTTAGGGGTTGTAGAGCAAGCACCGAAAATGGAAGGTCGACAAATGGGTATGTTACTTGGACCGAAAAAGAAAAAGTAACACTCAAAAAAAGCACTGCAAAAGCAGTGCTTTTTTATGCCTCTCATCTTTTAGCTCTATTTTCTTAAACTGACGTTTAATATCGTTTTAATCCAAAGTTATTCTCAAATTTTATGTGTTTTTTGGTGTTGGAAATATCATTGTATTGCCCAAAACATGATATAACGCAAGACGCAGTCATGATAACGATGAATAGGAAAATAGAATGATTGATCTATATTATTGGGGCACACCCAATGGACATAAAATCACAATTGCCTTAGAAGAAATGGGACTGGATTACACCCTTTACCCAATTAATATTTTAGAAAATGATCAATTTCAACCAGACTTCCTGAAAATTTCTCCGAATAATAAAATTCCTGCCATTGTTGACCAAGATGGTCCACGTGGTGAGTCAATTTCAGTATTTGAATCAGGCGCGATCTTACAGTATTTAGGGCGAAAAACTGGATTGTTCTACCCAACAGACGAGCAAGAGCGAGTTGAAGTGGAACAATGGCTTATGTGGCAAATGGGTGGCTTAGGTCCTATGTTGGGACAAAATCATCATTTTAACCGCTTTGCGCCAGAGAAAATTCCCTATGCTATAGACCGATATGTAAATGAGACTAAGCGTTTATATGGTGTGTTGAATAAACAGCTCATTGGTCAGAAGTTTGTTGCAGGGGAATACTCAATTGCTGATATGGCAATTCTACCTTGGATTTTGCGTTATGAATGGCAGGGGATTCAATTAGAGGATTACCCGTATGTACAAGAATACATTGTTCGCTTAACAGCACGCCCTGCAGTACAAAAAGCATTATCAATTAAAGTCATCTAAGTTTATTGGTAGGGTAATGAATAAGGTGAAAGGTGATTTGGTCTAATTTAATATGCTAAGTTACTTTTTACTTTTTCTGAGTGCTTTTGGGGCGGCTACCTTATTACCGCTACAATCAGAAGCTGTACTTGCTGCTTTATTATTAAAAAATCAACATTCAGCTTTTCTTCTCATTCTGATTGCTACTTTCGGAAATGTATTGGGCTCATGTATAAACTGGTGGTTAGGTTTAAAAATAGAACAGTTTAAACATAAAAAATGGTTCCCAGTTTCTGAAAAACGTTTAGAACAAGCCCAACGCTTTTATCATAAATATGGCTTTTATTCGCTGCTTTTAAGTTGGACACCTGTGATTGGTGACCCTATTACTTTGGTTGCTGGCTTATTCAAAGAAAATTTTTGGCGCTTTTTATTTATGGTCCTTATCGCTAAGGCTGGGCGTTATATCTTCATTTATTGGGTAATTACAGGTTTTATTTAAAATAAAAGCATCCGAAGATGCTTTTATTAAAATGATTTAACTAATCTTCTGAGCTTTTAGTAATATCGACTTTAAAAAGATCATTGGTTTTTAGCCAACAGAATGTCACCACTGCAAGAGTCATACAACCACCAAAAATAGTCGCTGCAATAGTTCCCAAATATTTGGCAGCCAAGCCTGATTCAAATGCACCCAGCTCATTACTTGATGAGACAAACATTCCATTTACAGCCGCTACGCGACCACGCATATTTTCTGGCGGAAATATTTGCAAAATGGTTTGTCTAACTACCACCGAAATACTGTCGCAAGCGCCCGTCATCGCCAGAGCAAATAGGGATAACCACATATTGTTTGAGAAAGCGAAAAGGATTGTAAATACACCAAACCCTGCAACTGCAAGTAGCATATTACGCCATGCGTGCTGAGTTGGCGGAAAACGCGTCAAAGCAATCATGGTAATGAGCGCACCAATAGAAGGAGCCGCACGCAAGTAACCTAAGCCTTCTGGTCCTACTTTTAAAATATCTTCGGCAAAAATAGGGAGTAGAGCGATTACACCACCAAATAAAACAGAGGCAAGATCTAAAGAAATTGCCCAAAGAACTATTTTGGTTTTCCAAATAAAGCGAAAGCCATCGCCTAAGCTTTCTAGAACATTGGCAGTTTCAATTTTAGGAAAGCTACGTTTATGTAATAAATTAATGAGAATAAAGCAGATACTAAGTAGGCCGGCAACACTAAAAAGACTGGTTTCTTTGCCTAAATAAGCGAGCATGAACCCACCGAGCATAGGCCCAATAATTACACCACTCTGCCAACCAATGGTTGTCCATGTTGCACCATTTGCATAAAGCTCACGTGGAATTAAAAATGGTTTTAGGGACGTAGCAGAAGGGTTATAAAAACCACGTATGGTGCCCAAACCAAAAATAACCGCATAAATGCCCCAAGAAAGGAAATTTACACTGATATGACCCAACCCATGCAGATGGAACAGTAGCCATAAAACTAAAGGAAGAGGTACTGAGAAAAATAAACAGATTTTCATGATGATCTGTTTATTAAATTTATCAGCAAAATAACCACCCCAAAGCGATAGGGCAATAAATGGAATGGCTTCTGCTAGTCCAATTAAACCTAAAGTTAGAGGGTCTTTGGTAATTTGATAAAGTGAATAGGCAACAATAATTTCTTGAATCAAAATTGCTAATGTTAAGCAAAATTGATTAATGGTGACAATTGAGAAATCTCTATAGCGTAGGGCAGCGAATGCATCATGTTTCTGCATTTGAAATATCGTATGTTGATAATTTGCTCATATTATAGGGGTAAATAAGCAGCGATGCTGAAATTATTGCCGATTATATTCATCTAAAAAAGAGATAGGTTTTTCTCATTTCTAAAGGGATTAATTTAAAAAAATTCTAGGAATAGTTTTAATTTTAGTCAGCATACTATAAAATACGCGCTTCCTTACCTGCAGGTCGATTTTGCAATGGTGCAATCGTGCCGAACAGGTGCCCAAAAGAGGTTACTATGGCTAAGTTAAAAACTCGCCGTGGTGCAGCTAAACGCTTCAAAGCGACTGCAAACGGTTTTAAGCGCAAACAAGCATTCAAGCGCCACATTTTGACCAAAAAATCTGCTAAGCGTATCCGTCAATTGCGCGGCTGTGTAATGGTTCACGTAAGTGACGTTGCTTCAGTTCGTCGTATGTGCCCATACATCTAAGGAGATTATAAATGGCTCGTGTAAAACGTGGTGTAGTGGCTCATCGCCGTCACAAAAAAATTCTTGCTCGCGCTAAAGGTTACTACGGTGCTCGTTCACGCGTTTACCGCGTAGCGTTCCAAGCGGTAATCAAAGCTGGTCAATACGCTTACCGTGACCGTCGTCAGAAGAAACGTCAATTCCGTGCTCTATGGATTGCGCGTATCAACGCTGGTGCTCGTCAAAACGGTTTGTCTTACAGCCGTATGATCGATGGCTTGAAAAAAGCTCAAGTGATCATCGACCGTCGCGTATTAGCTGACATCGCTATGCATGATGCAGTAGCATTTGCTGCTTTAGCTGAAAAAGCTAAAGGCGCATTAGCTGCATAAGCTTAGAGATTCAAAAAAAGACCGCTTTTTAGCGGTCTTTTTTATATCTATTTTTTTGATAAAATATATAAAAAGCTGATAGCGCCACAGATTATTAATACAAATTGCACAAATTTAAATTGTATGGTTAACCAGTACAGTACATACAACAATACGAAGACAATCAATAAAAATAGTGCGATAGAGGTGATTGCTTGTAATGTAGTCATAGATGGTTCTTGCATTTCGATCGCGGTATTTGGTATTTGATCTGAATCCCTTGATGTAGAAACAACATTTGGAAGGTCTGACGTAGCAAGATGTAGCTGATTTAACAATTCTTTTTGTTGTACTGTGATTGATGCGGCAGATTGTAAATGATTTGCTGTATAGCAAATAAGTTCAACGAATTGTTGATGAATGATTTCTTGATATTCAGAGAGTTGAAGATATTGTTCATGACTAAAGTTTTGATAGGGCGAGCTATCATTGTGAGGATGCATAAGAGAGCTAAAACTCGACTGGACTTGTTCAAAAAGATGAATAAGGCTAAAGCCCAAATTTGGTTGAGGCATAGGTTGTTCGAGTAGAGGAAAACTCTCTTCATCATACTGATCTAAATAGAGGTTATTTACCATTTTAAAATTAAAATAAATGTACTGTGCCATAGGGTGTTGTTTTAGATTTTTTACAATATTTTCAATAAAATCATCCCAATGGTGCATTTGCCCAAATTGGTTACAGGCTTTTTGTTGTTGAGGACTTAGTTCAATGATACTCATACAGAGTAGTTGATTTGTATAGCGTTGACTAGAGGCTATACCCCAAAATTCACGAGGATCACCAATAGGCTCGATTTCTAAATATTTTTCATATTCAATCTGAGCAAGGGCAATCACTTTATCATTGTTTTGTAATGTGATGACAGGATAGTTATGTTGAGAAAATTCAAAAATAGGATGAGGATTTAAAGCTGTTGCTGAAAAAAGAATGTCAAAAGGGTAGAGTTTACATTGTTTAAAACCTTGCCGAGCAAGATCGATTACCAAGCCATCAATAGAATCATAAAGTAATTTATTGGAATTAAAATCACGTACATAAAATAATTGATGAGTGTGAATGCTCCAATAATGCCGAAGCTCATGGTAATCAATTTTATGATCTAAATATAATTGGGTGTTGTATTGAAAGCCAAATGCAAATTTCCAATAATCGCTAATCATGATATAAAGATAAGCCCTAAATTTATAACCCAAAATAATAGGCTAAAGCACAAATAATTATTGTCAGAACAATAAGCTTGATTACCCCTGTTCCTCCAGCTTTGTGATGAGGTACTTTTAAATGAGCTGCGGACTCATTCGTTGCATCAAAAGGAGAAGGTTTCTCAACAGGTTTTAATTGAGCTATTTGATAATGATTTGCTGCTTTCACAATAAGTTTTGCAAATAGGTCGTCAGTTTTGTGGGTAAAGTTTCTTAAGTTAATAATTTGTTCTTGGTCTAAGTCTTCCCCTAAAGGATCATTTGCGGTGCGTTTTTTCTGCTCTAAATAATCTGATAAAGCCTGAGTGCGGTAGAGGAGTTGATGTGCATAATCTGCTGGGTAGCTTTCAGGAATAAGAGCAAGAGTTGGTTGATGCTCTACCGAAATTTGATGTGTTGACCCATCAAAATATTTTTTCTGAAATTCTGGTTCTTCAAAACCTGCTGCATACTTACTTCGAAATAACTCAGTTTCCATAAAGTCTGCAATTTCATCCCATTGAGGTGCTTTTAAGTCAGCTTCAACTTTTTTAGATAATTTTTCATTCAATTCAAAACGCCAGAAAGTCTCTAAGCGTAAATCGCTGCGTTGAGTTAGAGGCGGCTCAAACTCGTTATCGCTGCTGTACCATTCGGCAAGCTCATGTCCAAAAATCCATGCGATTTTCTTATTGTTTTGATGACTTACAATAAAATGAGCATAAGGTAAAAGTTCGACATTACTATTCGGGTTTTGCTCTTCATTTAAAATAGTAGATAGGTGAAGAGAGATTTGAGTCGTCCCTTGTTTTTTGAGTGCTTCTAACCAAACTTGGAAATGTTGAGCAAGTAAATGTTGTGAAATTAAGTCACGAAATTGAAAACTATGCTGGTCAAAAATATGATGTTGTCGCCATTGGCTAAAACTTAAATTTTGACGTAGGTATTCGTTACCATAGGTCACAAGTGTAAGTTGTTGTTTCCAAATCTGATTAAGCGCCATAATAATTGATCTCATTGACGATGCTATTATTTTATACGTTTTATCTTTTTGTTGCCTAATACATTTTTCATGATGGATAAACTTCATCAATACGGTGAAAAACTGTTAGAATGCAGTGTTTTATTATATTTTTAAATTTGTTGCTTTGAGAGTTACTATGTCACTGGAAGCCCTGACCACAGAAGCGCTTGCTGCCATTGCAGCAGCTCAAGACCTTGTTGCACTTGATCAGGTGCGTGTGCAATTTACAGGGAAAAAAAGCCAGCTTGCAGAACAATCGAAAGCATTAGGGAAAATGGACCCTGAAGAACGTAAAGTACAAGGTGCTGCGATTCATGCTGTTCGAGAAACAATTAATAACGCTTTAACTGAACGTCAAACAGCATTACAACAAGCTGCACTGGCGCAAAAATTAGCAAGTGAAACCATTGATATTACTTTGCCAGGCCGTGGACAGCGCGTTGGTACAGTTCATCCTGTTACTCAAGTGCAAGAACGAATTTGCCAGTTCTTTACTAAAGCTGGCTTTACGGTTGCTACAGGACCAGAAGTTGAAGATGACTATCATAACTTCGAAGCATTAAATATTCCTGGGCACCATCCTGCACGTGCTATGCATGATACATTCTATTTCGATGCAAACCATTTGTTGCGTACGCATACTTCTGGTGTGCAAATTCGTACTATGGAAACAAGCCAGCCGCCAATTCGTATTGTATGTCCGGGCCGTGTATACCGCTGCGACTCAGATCAAACGCATTCGCCAATGTTCCATCAAATTGAAGGTTTGTACGTTGCTGAGAACACCAGCTTTGCTGAATTAAAAGGTTTATTGATTAACCTACTGAATGAATTTTTTGAGAAAGATTTAAAAGTACGTTTCCGTCCATCATATTTCCCATTCACAGAGCCTAGTGCGGAAGTGGATATCATGGATGAGCGTGGACGTTGGTTAGAAGTATTAGGCTGTGGCATGGTACATCCAAATGTATTGCGTGCTGCGGGGATTGATCCTGATAAATACAAAGGCTTTGCTTTTGGTTTAGGGGTAGAACGTTTTGCAATGTTGCGTTATGGCATTAATGACTTGCGTATGTTCTATCAAAATGATGTGCGTTTCTTACGCCAATTTGCCTAACATTTTTTCAGGATTAAATAAGGTTTTATAAAGATGAAGATTAGCGAAAATTGGTTACGCACATGGGTTAACCCAGCAATTGATAGCGATACATTATCTGATCAGTTGACTATGCTTGGTCTTGAAGTAGATGAGCTGGCACCTGTTGCTAAGCCATTTACTGGCGTTGTAGTTGGTGAAGTTCTAACAGTTGAACAGCACCCTGATGCAGACCGTCTGCGTGTAACAACAGTGAATATTGATTCAGGTGAGCCTTTACAAATTGTATGTGGTGCTCCCAACGTTCGTGCTGGAATGAAAGCACCTGTGGCAACTATTGGTGCAATATTACCGGGTGATTTTAAAATCAAAAAAGGTAAGCTTCGTGGTGTTGAGTCACAAGGCATGCTGTGCGGTGCCTCTGAAATTGACCTTGAAGATAAAATCGATGGTTTACTTGAGTTACCTGATGATGCTCCAGTAGGGGTAAACATTCGTGAATACTTAAAACTTGATGATAATGTCATCGATATTAGTATTACACCAAACCGTGGTGACTGCTTTAGTATTCGTGGTATCGCACGTGAAGTTGCAGTGATTAACCAACTGCAAATGAATGAGCCTGAAATCAAATCAGTTGATGCGACAATTACTGATGAGAAAAAAGTAGTCATCAACACGGATGGTGCTCCACGCTACTTAGGACGTGTCATTAAAAATGTAAATATTAAAGCTTCGACCCCAGAGTGGATGGAACAAGCTTTAGCACGTTCAGGAATTCGTACTCATAGTATTTTAGTTGATGTAACGAACTATGTCCTCATGGAATTGGGTCAGCCAATGCATGCTTTCGATTTAGCTAAAATCGAAGGAAATGTACACGTTCGCCAAGCTAAGCCGCAAGAAAAGTTACAGCTTTTGAATGATCAAGAAGTTGAGTTGCAAGAAGATGTGATGGTTATTGCTGATGACCAGAAAGCACTAGCAATCGCTGGCATCATGGGTGGTCTAGCATCAAGCGTAACTGATGATACGACTGATATCTTCTTGGAAAGCGCATTTTTTGCTCCGCTTGCGATTGCTGGACGTGCTCGTCGCTTTGGTTTACATACAGATTCTTCACAACGTTATGAACGCGGTGTAGATTTTGAATTGCCGTTAATTGCGATGAACCGTGCTTCTCAGCTTATTCAAGAGTTGGCGGGTGGTGAGTTCGGTCCAATTACTGTAGCTGAAAAATCTGATTTACTTCCGAAACGTGAAGCGATTGAACTTAAGCAAGCTCAAGTAGACCAGTTGTTGGGTTACAAAGTAGCGGCAGAGTTCATTACAGATGCATTAACTCGATTAGGTTGTGAAGTCACTGTTCAAGCGAATGGTGAATGGAGCGTAGTTCCACCATCACATCGCTACGATATGGCAATTTATCAAGATTTGATTGAAGAAGTTGCACGTATTGATGGTTATGACAATATTCAGATCAGCTTACCAAGTATGGATGTTCAACTTGCTAAGTACCAAGATCGTTTTGAAATCGCGCAGTTACGTCAAACGGTAGTCACTTTAGGGTATCAAGAAGCGATTAGCTTTAGCTTTGCTGATGCAAAACTTGAAAAGCAATTGAACCCGCAAGTAAGTCCGTTAATGTTGGCAAATCCAATCTCTAGTGATTTGGCCGCAATGCGCAGCACATTGCTTTCGAGTTTAATCCCTTGTGTACAATATAATTTAAACCGTCAGCAAAGCCGTGTACGTTTCTTTGAACTAGGTTTGCGTTTTGATTATCAAAATGCTAATTCTATTCAGGATCTGAAGCAAATTCCTACATTGGCTTTAGTTGCCGTAGGTTCTCGTGAACCTGAATCATGGCATGCTAAGCCACAGCCAATGGATTTCTTCGATTTTAAAGGTGAAGTAGAAGAGATTTTAGCTGCTGGACGTGTCAAAGTTGAGTATGTCCGTTCAGAGCGTCCATGGTTGCATCCAGGGCAATCTGCTGAAATCTTGGTTGATGGCCAATCAATTGGTTATCTAGGCCGCTTGCATCCATCTTTAGAAAACGAACTAGATTTGAGCACAACTTGGGTTGCCGAGCTTGATCAGGCTGCTGTTTTGCAATCTTATGTATCTAATTTTACAGAATTATCACGTTTTCCTTCGGTTAGACGTGATATTGCGCTTTTAATCTCTGATAATATAAATGTTAGAGATATTCAGCAGTTAATCGAAAAAACTGGTGGAGAGCTTTTAGACTCTACTTGGTTATTCGATGTGTATACGGGGCAGGGTGTCGAAGAAGGTAAACGCTCATTAGCGTTTGCGTTATTATGGCAACATCCTTCACGTACGCTTGAAGATGCTGAAATTAAATCTGGTATGGACAATATAATCCAAGTGTTGGAAAACACTTATCAAGCGACATTGAGGGCCTCATGACAGCATTAACTAAAGCAGACATGGCTGATCATTTAAGTGAGTTAACCAGCTTAAATCGCCGTGAAGCAAAACAAATGGTCGAGTTGTTCTTTGACGAAATTAGCCAAGCGCTTATTGCGGGTGAGCAGGTTAAGCTTTCTGGTTTCGGTAATTTCGAGCTTAGAGATAAACGCGAGCGTCCAGGACGTAATCCGAAAACTGGCGAAGAAATTCCGATTTCTGCACGCCGTGTAGTTACCTTCAGAGCGGGTCAGAAATTTAGACAACGCGTTGGAAATGAGCAGATCGATTGATCTGCTTTTTTATTTATGACTTTAAATAAATCTAGAATAAATTTTTCTTAATATTAGGGTGTGTTGACAC